>JAFARW010000014.1 GCA_019245275.1 Vulcanimicrobiota bacterium | reverse complement strand
CTGTGCGCCTTCTCATTCGGTCGTTCGCACCACGTTGTGTAAAATGTTGCGGCATTTAGGCCAGCGAAGTGGTAATGCAAGATAGGTCCAGGTCGCATTCGCGCGCATGCGGCCGTGAGGCGGATGCCCAGATCAGCTTCTTGCGTCAGCGTATCGAACGTGACGACCAAAGCGCGAGGCGTCAGCGTGACTCCATACCATACGGTCCATTGCGGAACTTGCGGCGCCCCACCGACGATCGAAGAGTGCACTCCGTGATACGTCAGCTCGGAAGCGATCTCGAGTCGATTCGTCAGAATCGGCGCCCCTGCGCTCAGGCGCTTCACATCCGCCGACAGCGGCGCGAATACGAATACTTCCGAAAAGAATGGCCCTTTCAGTGCGCCACCGCTGCGATCCAGCGCTTGCGCTTGCACTGTCTCCGGCAAGGCGACAAAGAGCGCGGACAGCACCGTGTACGCCGCGGGAACCAAACCCGCGATCAAAAGTCCGCGACGCCAGTGCGCCGTTTGCCGCGCATAAGCGATGCCGATTGCGACGCACAACGAGATCAAAGGTCCGAGAATATAGTACGATTCCGTGGTCTGAAAGAATGAGAGCAACGCCACGACCGTTGGAAACGGAAGCGCGGTCCAGCCGAGCAACGGATAGCGCGGGCGGATGATCGTGAAGTAAGCGACGATCCACAAGAGTGCCGTAAAGGCGATCAGGCGCAACGATGTGACGACGGCAAGACGCTGCGCCGAGAAGCCGTGCATCGGCTGCCGATTTGCAAATGTAAAGGCAATGTTGGACCAGTTGTGCGATGCGTTCCATAAGATAAAGGGCGCGTAGAGGATCGCAGCGATCAGCAGTGCAGCAAACAGCCCTTGCCGCCATAGCGCCCGCCGCGAAGGCGCGAGCGCGTAGAGAATGATTCCGACGATTAAAGCCCATCCGAAGAAACGCGCGAGAATCGCGCCGCCCATTGCGATGCCCAACAGTAGCGCGAACTCGCGTGCGGGCCGTTTTGCAAGCTGTGCCGCGCACCAAAGCGCGAGTGCCCACGACGCTAAGTACGGCCCGTCAGGAAGCGCCTCACCGACGGCCAGCCGGCCCTGGGGAATCAGCAGGACGGCAAGCGTTGCCGCGATGCCGGCGCGAGGGTTATCGGAAAGCGTGATCGCGGCCCGTCCGGCGGCGTACGCGGCGACGGCTTCGCACACTATAAAAGGAAGGCGGACGGCCAACGGACTGTTGCCCAGGGCCGATGTGAGCGCGATGAGCCACGCGACCATCGGCGGATGGTCGGTGTAGCCGTAGGCCAGGTGCTTGCTCCAGACCCAGTAGTACGTCTCGTCGGCCGTCAAGGGGTAGCGAGCGGCGATCACGAGGCGGATCGCGGAGACGACCAAGATCGCCACGACGGCCGTCCGCGGTAGGCGGAAGGAAGGAGCACTTTGGGCGGCATAAGCGCCGCCGATGCGTGTTCGGTTGAACGAGCGCCTAACGAAGGCGGTCCAGTTTCCCATCACGCTTGTGGCCGCGCCCGCCGGTTTTGGGAAGAGCCTTGCCTTACGCGACTTCATTGAAAGTGCGCGCCTCGACGTTTTGCGACTCGACCTGCGGCGGGAAGACCGAACGCTGCTCGCGTTTGTGCGCGCTTTGGTTGAGACGCTGAGCCCGGTTGCGCCCGAGGCGTCGGCGGCTTTCCCAACGGTGCAGCAACGCGCGATTGCCTCCGCAATCGAGACCGTTGAATTGGTCGACTGGCTGCACGAACACTTGCGCAAAGTCGTTTGCACCGTCGCGATCGACGATTTGCATCACGCGACGGGCGATCCGGCGACGATGACGTTTCTTGCGGATCTGATCGAGCGTACGCGCGGACGCATAAGGTGGATACTCGCCACGCGCTCGGACGTCGGGCTCCCGATTGCAACGTGGATGGGCTACGGAGTTATGGATCTGCCGATCGACGAGCACGACCTCCGCCTTACGCTCGAAGAGACGTTAGCTGCCGTCGATAATGCGGCGGTTGAAGCACCGGCGGAGGATGTTAAGGCGCTTCACGAGCTGACCGATGGATGGGCCGTGGCGCTTGCAATCGCCGTGCGTTCGCGCGCGCGTCCTGCAGACGTCCGTTCTGCCGCAACCGGTGTGCGCGAGCTGCTCTATCGCTTTCTCGCGGAGCAAGCCTTCACCGGTCTGACAACAGAGCAGCGGAAGTTTTTATTGAACACGTGTGTCTTCTCGCGGTTCGATGTTGAAATTGCAAATGCATTTGGCGCAGACGACGATTTTCTCGCCGTCTTACGTCAGCAGTGCGGCTTCATTACTGCGGTTTCGCGTACCGAGTACCGGTATAACGATCTCTTCCGAGAGTTCCTAGAAGCCGAGCTGCGTCACCTCGGCGATCACGAATGGAAGCAGACATTGGTGCGCGGCGGCGAGGTGCTCGAGTCGCGCGGCGGCGACGCGGAAGCGCTTCGCCTCTTTGTTGCTGCCGGCGACAGTGCACGCGTGCTGCGCGTTATCGAACGATCCGGTTTCAGACTTGTTGAACACGGTGAAGCGGAACTCGCTTCCGTTGCGATTCAAAGCGTTCCCGAAGCTCAGCGAAGCGCGACCGCTCTCGGAATCAGCGCGGTCGTTGAAGCGAACGGCGGCGACATGGAGCAATCAGAGCGTCTCTTTCTTTGCGCGATCGAAAAGGCGAACGATCTGGACCTTCGGCTATGGTTTACCTATCGATACAGCCTGGAGCTCGTTCGTCACGGGCGACCATGCGTCGATCTTTTGGAGCCACTCGTAGCGGCTAGCCACGTCCCCAACCGGCTGCTCGTGCCGATTTTAGGAACGCTTGCAACGGCGTATGTCGCGGCACAACGGCCGCAGGACGCGTCGAGAACGATCGAACGCGCAATGGCCGAACTAGATCCGACTGCGCCTGTTGACGTTCAAGCTCGGCTCTATCAACAAGCGGCGTACGTGCGTCAATTTGGAACGGATCGGCACCGAACGAAGCGCGATGCGGAGCGCGCCGTTGAGTTAGCGCTGGCATCGTCGCTGTATGATGTTGCGGCACGCGCATATAGCATCCTTTACACGATCGCATGTGAAGAGTCGGACGACACGATTGCAATCCTCTCGATCCTGGACAAACTCGGCGAATGCGCGCGCAAAGGCGGCAGCAGTCAGGCAAAAGTATTCGGATTGATCGCCACTTACGCGATCGAAGCGGAGCGCGGCAACGAGCTAGCCCTCGAACGGCTCGATCGCGAGCTGCAGGAAAGCGCGATCATGTTGGAGTCGCCGCGGCGCGAAGCACTGCTGCCGGCGCAGGCGATGCAACTGGGCTGGCGCGGCGATTTCAAAGGAGCACATGCGCTGCTCGCCGGCAGCATCGATCAGCAGGTCGAGGATGATCGCCGCGCGTACCGCGCAGCTGAAACGGCCTGCTATGCATTCGCGGCGGGACTGCAGGCAGACGGCGAGAGGGCGCTTGAGCTCGCGGTTGACTCACTGAATTCTTGTCGTGAAGCATCGCCGCGCATCGTGCGGGCTCGGTTAAATCTCGGCGTTGCGGAGTTGCTTCGCGGTCGCTGCGCAGCGGCGCACCGGCACATCAGCGAAGCCGAACGAATCGTCGACGTCCGTTTGCGCAGATTGCGGACGCTCGTGCAATGCGTGCGCGTACTGTATCGTTTTAACATGGAACAAGCTGACGAGAGCGCGATGGCGGTTGCGTTGGAACGCTTGCGATCGGAGCAGATGGGCGGCATCGCGAAGCTTCTTGCCGCCGTCCGATTCCCCGAAAAGAATGCGTACGGCTACGCGCTGCTCACGCAGGCGGAGCGCGGAGTCCTCGAGCTGATCGTACAAGGCGCTAGCTCAAAGGAGGTAGCCAATCAAACGGGTCGTAGTCCCCAGACCGTAGACACGCACATTCGATCGATTTGCCGCAAGCTTCGTTGCAGCGGCCGTCGGGAAGCGGTCGCGCTTGCTATGCACTCAGGATGGATCCGAAGTGCGTAGATTGTTGGGGGATGGCTTGTTTAAATCGGCCCTTATTTTCATTGTGCTCGGTCTCGCTTTGGGAGGCTGCGGCGCAGGCGCGCCGTGGAGTCAGTCGTCAGCATTGCCTCCGACCGCGACCGGCGGCAGCGGCGGTCCCAATCGTGCCGACGGCTACTATCCCGGTGAGAACGCTCATGGCTTGCCCGGCGGCCTCTTTCCCTGCGCGCCGGCCTCGGGGAAGCTAACGCAGTGCACGATCGTTATCAATATCAACATCAAACCGAACCCGAACGGACATCTGCTCGCGTCTCTCGTGCCCGGTCTTCATCCGAGCGATCTGACCGCCGCATATAATCTTCCTGAAGGCGGCTCCGGAACCGTTGCGATCGTCGATGCTTTCGATGATCCGCTGGTCGAAGTGGAAATGGATCTGTACCGAGCGGTGTTTGGTTTGCCGTCTTGCACGAGCCGCAACGGTTGTTTCCAAAAACTCAACCAATCCGGAAAAGCCGGTTCCTATCCGCGTCTGAACCCTAACTGGGCGCAAGAGATCGCGCTGGACGTGGAGATGGTTTCGGCGGTCTGTCCGGCTTGCAAGATACTTCTGTTTGAAGCAAATTCGGCGTCGGTCGACGACCTTGGGGCTACGGTCGACACGGCGGCCCGCTTCCACCCCACCGCAATCAGCAATAGCTACTATGCTCCGGAGTGGGCCGGCGAGCAGGCGGAAGACGTGCACTATAACCATCCCGGCATCGCAATCACCGCCAGCAGCGGCGATCACCATGCGCCGTCGTATCCCGGCGCGTCGCCGTATGTCACGTCGGTTGGCGGCACGAGCCTATCAATGACCTCAAATCCGAGGGAGACCGCTTGGCTCTATAGCGGCGGTGGCTGCAGCGCATATGTTTCGAAGCCGGTCTGGCAGAGCGGAACGAGCTGTGGGTCCCGTCGAGCAGTTGACGTGGCCGCAGTTGCCGATCCCAATACGGGCGTCGGAATCCTCAGCATCTTTGCTGGCGGCTGGGTCGTCGCGGGCGGAACGAGCGTCGGAGCGCCAATCGTCGCCGCCTCCTACGCGCTTGCCGGCAGGGGTGATGCACCGAGCTACTCATACGCGCGGCCGACTTTCTTTCGCAGCATTCCTTCGGACGTCCAAACAGGTCTGGGCTCGCCGATCGGAGTCGGCGGATTCTAAGGACCAACTGCGGCCTACCTAATTTCCGGTATGGCCCGGTTAAGCTCTTAACCTTTACATTGGGCGAAGAATGACCGCTAACGTGTCGCGACTTTTGTCGTACGCGCTTCCGATCAGAGGCATGTGTTGACGAGCACGCTCGCCGAGCAGCGGCTAGACAACTTGAGCGTCGCCACTGACGGCCACGCTGAAAACGCTCGACCCGTCAAAGTAGCCATCATTGAAACTCAGCGCCTTTTTTCAAAGGCGCTGAGCATGATGCTTGCGGCAGATCCGGATCTACAAGTCGTGTGCGATGCACCATCGATTGCGTCGGCCGCACTGGCCGCGAGACGGCCCGATATCATCATCCTCGATATCGAGCACACCGGACCCGATCGTTACTCCCTGCTCGACGTTGCCGAGCAGATCGCGCAATGTCGCAAGGAACTGCCGAATGTATCCGTCTGCATTCTCTCGGGGCGCAGCGAACCGGAATTGATGCAGCGTTGTCTTACTGCGGGCGCCAGCGGTTACATCATGAAAGACATCATTCCGCAGGAATTTCGCCAGGCAATCAAGGTCGTCGCGAAAGGCGACCCCTACGTCGACGCGCGCCTGGCCGGCGGCATCCTTCGCCGCCGGACGATGCACGATGGGAACGACGCCTGCGAGCTCTCACGTCGTGAGATTGAGATCGTCACGCTGATTGCCAAGGGCCTTTCGAACAAGGAGATCGGCGCTCGACTCTCGCTTTCTGAGAAGACGGTGAAAAACCACGTGAGCCGCATCTTTTCGAAGCTCAATATCTCCGCACGCTCTCAAGCGGCGGTCCACGCGATTCGGAGCGGCTTCGCTTAAGATTTAGGGGTTTCGTAGGCCTTTAGCCCAACGCTAAAGGTCCCAAGTACCTTATCACAGGGATGGGCGCCGGCTTACTTCCGGTGCTCTTTTCTTTAGAGTCGTAAACAAGAGCATGTGGAGCGGACTGCTTTGCAGTGCCGCCGGAAGGTATAGAAGCGATCTCGAGTACGCCTTATTTGCTTGGGGCCCGTAACGGAGCGGCGCGCGCAGAGACGCGCAAGCCGTTTGTTTCGGTACTTGTGCCGGCATTCAACGAGGAACCGATCCTCGCCGCGACCTTGGCCGAGCTCTGGCATTACATGAACTCGCTCGGGGAGCGCTTCCGATTTGAAATCGTCGTCGTCGATGACGGCAGTACCGATAACACGCGCCACGTCGCGAGCGAATTCGCTGCCGACAAGCCGAACGTTCGCGTCGTCGGACAGCCGCTAAACTTTGGGCTTGGGCAAGCGCTGAAGCTCGGCTTCAGCAATTGCGCCGGCGACTACATCGTAACGATGGACGCCGACTTGAGTTACGCTCCACACCATATCGAACGACTGCTTACGGCGATCGTCCGCGAAGGCGCGATGGTTGCGGTGGCATCTCCTTACATGCGAGGCGGCGCGGTCGCCGCTGTGCCGTTGATGCGTCGCGTCGCGAGCCGTTGCGCAAATCGGCTGCTGGCCCTGGCTTCAAACGCGCATCTTGCAACGCTCACCGGGATGGTCCGAGCATACGACGCAGCATTTTTGCGCTCGCTGAACTTCCGGGCGGTCGGAATGGAAGTCAATGCCGACATCGTTCGACAGGCACAGATTCTGCGCGCGCGCATCGTTGAAGTTCCCGCCTCATTGCGTTGGAATCGCCCAACGAAAGGCCGACAGGGACGCTCGAGCATCAACTTTGTTGCTTACGTGCAGTCGCTCTTGATTTGGGCCTTTCTTTTCCGGCCCGCGATGTTTTTTCTCATTCCGGCGGCGATCTGCACGCTGGTCGCGACCTACGCCTTCATACGAGTCGCGACGCACGATGATAAATCGCTGCTTCTCTTTGCCGTGACCTTGCTGCTCGCGTGTCAGCTATTTTGCGCCGGCTTGATTTCGCTCCACAATAAGAAGAACTTTGAAGATCTCTTCAATCTGGTCGCGGCCGGCTCGCGGCGGTTGGGAGGACGGTCCTGATCGCCATGCCGCGCGCGATGCGCCTGCCGAGCGACCAGGACGCGAGCGGGAGAACGCTCGGGCAAGAAGAGATTGCGGCGCTCGCTGAAGTTATCCGATCCGGTACGCTGACATCAACGAAGGGCACGTTCGTGAGCCGCTTCGAGTCGAGGTTCGCATCGTTGATGGGAGTGAAACACGCGGCTGCCTGCGCGTCGGGGACGGCCGCAATTCACACCGCGCTCGCCGCTCTAGATTTAGAGCCCGGCGATGAAGTGATTACGACGGCGATCACTGACATGGGCGCAGTAGCGCCAATTCTCTACCAAGGCGCGGTGCCGGTGTTCGCCGACGTCGATCCGCAGACGTTCAATGTGACGGGAGCGTCGATCGCTGCGCGGTTGACGAAGCGTACCCGAGCAATCATCGTGACGCATCTGTTCGGCAATCCGGCCGACATGACGGCAATCATGGAGGTCGCGCAAGATGCGAAGGTCCCAGTCGTCGAGGATTGCGCGCAAGCCTATTGCGCGCAACATCGCGGCCAGAATGTCGGCACCTTCGGCGTGCTTGCGTGTTACAGTCTTCAACAAGGCAAACACATCACGACCGGTGAGGGCGGCATCGTCACGACGAACGACGATCACCTAGCGCGGCGCGTGCGACTCTTCATCAACAAGGCGTGGGGCTACGGCGACCCCGATCCGGATCACTATTTCTTAGCGCTGAACTACCGGATGACCGAGCTTCAGGGAGCGGTTGCATTCGCGCAGCTTCCGAAACTCGTTCCGTCCGTCTGCCGCCGAATCGCGCGCGCTCAGGAGTTAACGACTCGATTGCGGTCCAACGCCGGCTTGCGTGCTCCGGCGTACGTTCCGGGCGACGTCCACGTCTATTGGAAATATCCGTTGCGTGTCGACGAGCGTATCGTCGTGGGGGGCGCAGAAGCCGTTGCGCAGCGACTGGCGAAGCGCGGCATCGCTTCGGCGCCGCGCTACATTAAGAAGCCCGCATTTGCGTGCGAGGTCTTCGCTCGCCAGCGCACTTTCGGAGAAAGCCGATATCCGTTCACACTAGCGACAAATGCTGCGCTCGATTACACTCCAGAACGCTTTCCGGGAACGTTCGATGCGCTTAGTGCGGTGCTCGTTCTTCCTTGGTCCGAGTGCTACACCGAAGAACACGTCGAATTTTTGGCGAGCGCGCTGGCTGAGGCGACGGCCTGATGCGCAAGAAGATGCGCTTTGCAATCGTCGGCGCGGGCGCGATTGGGGCGGTCTACGCGCAAGCACTCGAAAAGTCGAAAGATGGGAAGCTTGTCGCAATTGCCGATGTGTTGCCCGGCGCTGCAGCGCGTCTCTCTGCGCTGCATCGTTGCGACGCATACGCGACCGTCGAGGCGATGGTCGCGGGCAGCGACATCGAGAGCGCAATCGTTTGTACGCCGCCGAAAACGCACGCTGCGATCGCCAATTTTCTCACTGCGCACGGCATCCACACCTTGTGCGAGAAGCCGCTCAGCCTCACGATCGAAGATGCACGTTCGATGGTTGAAAGCGCCAAAAGCTCCGGCGTGAAGCTTACGATGGGCTCGAAGTTTCGCTACGTCGACGATGTCGTGCGTGCGAAGGCGATGGTCGCATCGGGATTAATCGGCGAGCTGATCCTATTTGAAAATAGCTTTACGTCGCGCGTTCCCATGCTTGCGCGCTGGAACTCCAATCCGGATCTGAGCGGCGGCGGAGTCTTGATCGACAACGGAACGCACTCCGTCGATATCATGCGTTACTTCCTGGGCGCTTTGGAATGGGTTCAGGCGGTTGAAGGAAAGCGCGTCCAGGATCTCGTCGTCGAAGATACGGTGCGGTTGTTCGTCAGAAGCTGCGAGGGAGTGATGGGCAGCATCGATCTGTCGTGGAGCATCCAAAAAACAACGACGAATTACATCGAAATCTATGGTTCTGCGGGAACGATCACCGTTGGTTGGAACGGCTCGCGCTACCGCACGGATTCAAGCGGGGACTGGATATCGTTTGGCTCCGGCTACGACAAGACCCGCGCTTTTTGCGCGCAGATCGAGAATTTCTGCGCGGCGATTCGGCATCAAGAGCCGCTACGCATCACGCCGGAAGATGCGCTTGCATCCGTTGAGGTTATCGAGTCAGCTTACCGCGCACTTCGTCGCAATGGTTGGACGTCCGTGCATGCGGCTCCGGTGTTACCGGAGCTGGCGGTAGCCGCTATCTAGAAGCGTGCGCGTTCACCGAACCGCGATCGTCGAAGACGGCGTGACGATCGGTGCCCATACGGCGATTTGGGATAACGTCCATATACGAGTGGGAGCGCAACTCGGTCACGACTGTATCGTGGGCGAAAAGACCTACATCGGCACCGGCGTGCGCATCGGAAACTTCGTCAAGATCAACGCTTTCGTTTATATTTGCACCGGCGTCGAAATCGAAGACGGCGCAATGGTCAGTGCCGGTGTCATCTTTACAAACGATCGGTTTCCCCGCGCAATGGCAGATGATTTTAGCACTTTACGGTCCTCTGAAGCGGACGAACGAACGCTTTCGACGATCGTTCGTCGAGGAGCCACGCTTGGTGCGGGAGCGATAATCGGCCCCGGTATCGAGGTCGGCGCATTTTCGATGGTCGGCATGGGATCGGTCGTTACGCGTTCGGTGGCACCCTACCATCTTGTTTGTGGCAACCCGGCGCGGTTGGCGGGTTGCGTTTGCGCATGCGGGCAATTGCTGCACCGATTTGACGCCGAGCGAAGGACGCGGTGGCGCGGAAGTTGTGCCGTGTGCGGCCGAGCGTTCGAAACGGTTGGGCCGCTCGTTCAGGAGCTGGCGCCAAATATTTAGCATGTCCGTAAACGGCGCGCCGCGATGTGCGATCGTCGGTGGCGGCATGTTGGGAATGACGCTCGCGCTGCGCTTGAGTGAAGCCGGCCAACGCGTGACGCTCTTCGAAGCCGCGCCCCAACTCGGCGGCCTCGCCGCCTGCTGGCAACTGGGTGACATCATCTGGGACAAGCACTACCATGTAACGTTGCGTTCCGATCGCTTCTTGCGGCGCATGCTTGCTGAACTTGAGTTGGATGACGAGATCCGCTGGGTTGAGACGAAGACCGGCTTCTACGCCGACGGCGCGCTCCACTCACTTTCGAACACGCTCGAGTTTCTTCGTTTTCCGCCTCTCGGACTCGTTGACAAGCTGCGGCTCGGTGCGACGATACTCTACGCCTCCAGGATCAAGTCTGCCGCCGATCTGGAATCCATTCCCGTCGCGCAGTGGCTGCGCCGCTACTCGGGTTCGCGTACGTACGAGAAGCTGTGGCGACCGCTCTTGCGCGCGAAGCTGGGCGCAAACGATGAACGTGCATCGGCAGCCTTCATCTGGGCGATCATTGCTCGCATGTATGCGGCTCGTCGCACCGGCATGAAAAAGGAGCTCTTCGGTTACGTCCCGGGCGGCTACGGGCGCATTTTAGACGCGTTTGCGGTTAAATTGCAGCGGCTGGGAGTGGACGTCCGCCTCGGGGCGCGGGTTCGTGCGATCCGCGGCTCTGATGGGCGATCCGTCGCAATTGTCTCCGATCGTGGCGAAGAGCTATTCAATTGCGCTATCGCAACGGTTCATGCTCCGCTGCTCTTAGAACTCTGCCCCGATCTCTCACCGTACGAAAAGAGCGCGCTCGAAAGCATCCGCTACCAGGGAATCATCTGTGCCTCGCTGCTGTTGCGGCGCGGGCTCTCGCCGTATTACGTCACGAACATCACCGACGACGCGCCGTTCAGCGCGATCATCGAGATGTCAACCGTTGTCGACCCGGCTTTCCTCGGCGGACACCACCTCGTCTACCTGCCAAAGTACGTGCCGTCGGACGACG
>JAFARW010000191.1 GCA_019245275.1 Vulcanimicrobiota bacterium | reverse complement strand
GTCTCGACGCCGAAGAAACGATAAATGTCGCGACGGGGTTGTTCGGCTTGCGCAGACACGAGAGATGCACACTTAAAAGGAAAAGCCCCCGCTCCCTTGTAGCCAGCAAACTACGACTGACATGAATGTTACGCGGCACGACATCGTTATCGTCGGCGCTGGATCCGGTGGATTTGCGGCGGCGCGCACTGCACGCGCGCTTGGAGCGGATGTCGCGCTCGTCGATCACGGTCCGCTTGGCGGGTTATGCATTTTGCGCGGCTGCATGCCTTCCAAGACATTGATTGCCAGCAGCGACGTCATCCAAGATGTGCGCGATGCCTCTGAGTTGGGCATCAACGCAGGCCCGATCAGCATCGATTTCCCCCACATCATGCGGCGGAAGCGAGACATCATCGCGGGCTTTGCACAGTTTCGCGTTGACGGCATTCGAGAGTTCCCCCTCTACGAGGGACGCGCAAAGTTTCTCTCACGCACGCAGCTTCAAATCGGCGACCATGCGATCGTCGAGGCGCAAAAATTCATCATCGCGACCGGCAGCATCATCACGCCGGCAGTCTTGCCGGGCCTCGCCGAAACCGGCTACATCGACAGCGACATGGCGCTCGAGCTCACCGAGTTGCCGCAGTCGATGGTCGTGCTCGGTGGGGGTTATGTTGGCTCGGAACTCGGTCAATTCTTCGCGCGCCTCGGCGTGAAGACGACGATCGTTCTGCGCAGCCGGCACCTGCTTTCAGCCGAGGACCACGACCTCGGCTATGCCTTGACGGATTACTTCCGCGACGAAGGCATCGACGTGCGAACCGAAACCCTCATCGAACGTGTTTCGCCGCGTAACGGCAAGAAAGTGGCGCACGTCGTGCATCATGGTGCGCGCGAAGAGATCGAAGCCGACGAAATTCTCTATGCGCTGGGACGCGTTCCGGACATCGGCGGACTGGATTTACACCTTGCCGGCGTTCGCGCGCATCCGAAAACCGGCATCGAAGTCGATCAATCACTGCGAACCGAGAACCCACATATCTTCGCCGTCGGAGATGCAACGGGGCGCTTCTTGCTCGTCCATGTTGCAATCTACCAAGGTGAAATCGCGGCGCGCAATGCCGTCCACAATGCCGCCGAACCGGCGGACTACCACCTCTTCAAGACGCATACGGTCTTCAGCGATCCGCAAGTCGCGGTCGTGGGCGACACCGAGCGAGATTTGCAATCGACCGGGGTTTCGTACATCAAAGGCGTTTACGACTTTGCCGAACACGGTAAAGCAATCTGCATCAATAAGACCAAGGGATTCGTCAAAATGCTCGCTGCGGCGGATACCGGCCGCATTTTAGGTGCGGCGATACTCGGCTCGCACGGTTCGGATCTTATCCACGAAATGATAGTGGCCATGAACTACTCGGCGACAGTATTTGAGCTGATAAAAATCCCGCATCTGCATCCGACGATGGCCGAGATTTGGCTCTATCCTGCCGAAGAGATTGCCGAAAAGATGAGCGCAGTGGAAATCGAGAAGCCGTTGCGCGCTCAAAGTGTCGGCTGATCGTCAAACGGGCGCGTCGCGCCGGTGCGATGTCGCAATCCTTCAAGTTAAGCCGCGCAAGGGTGATTACCAGCGCAACTTAGCCGGCGTGCGCGAAGTCTTTGGGCAGCTCGCTGCAGATCCACCGGATCTCATTGTCCTTCCGGAGGCGGCGCTCTCGGGATACTTTCTCGAAGGCGCGGTCTACGATTTGGCGCGTAGCGCAAGTGCATTCGCCGCCGATCTTGCCGATGCGTGGAACAAAACCGGCGCGACTAATGCCGTTGATATCGCGTCCGGCTTCTACGAAAACGATTCGGGTACGTACTACAACAGCGCGATCTACCTCGAGGTAAGTGCGCGCGGTCACAAGATCGTGCACGTGCATCGCAAGATGTTTCTGCCCACGTACGGCGTCTTCGATGAAGAGCGCTTCTTGTCGCGCGGCCGCAAGCTCGGCGTCTTTAAGACGCGCTTCGGACCGATGGCCCTGTTGATTTGCGAAGACGTCTGGCATTCGATCATGCCGACGATCGCGGCGATAAAAGGGGCGCGGTGTTTGGTTGTCCCAAGCGCGGCTCCCGGGCGCGGCGTCGAGGCACACGACAACGATGAATTAGAAAGCCTCACCGTATGGCGATCGCTGCTTAGCAACGCTGCAAGCGAGCACGGCGTCTTTCTTTTCTATGCTGGATTAACGGGGTTTGAAGGCGGTAAAGGGATGACCGGTTCGTCATGCATCATCGATCCGCGAGGAAAGATCGTCGTGCAGGCGCCGCCGCTCGGACCGTGCATTCTGCGGGCCAAGATCGATCTCGGTGAAATCGATGTTGCGCGCGCAGGCCTTCCGCTGCTCGGCGACCTTTCAGCTGCATTGCCGGACTTGCTGCTTGATGATGAACTCCCGCTCCCGCGACGGACGCTCGATGTTGCCCGTCATTGAACCGCGGCCCGGCATCGACGAGCTTGCGCCCACGATCAACGCGTCGGTTGCAGTAAGTTGGCTAGAAGCATTCTTACAAGATGAGTTGATTGAGCGGCGTGCGATCGAGCACGCTGTCGTCGGGTTGAGCGGCGGCGTCGATTCAGCCGTCACGGCGTACCTCTGTGCGCGAGCCCTTGGGCCACACAATGTCTACGCGATCCGAATGCCATATCGCACCTCGAGCCCCGACAGTCTGACGCACGCGCAGCTCGTGATCGATGCGCTGGGGCTAAAGTCGCGCACGGTCGACATCAGTGATGCCGTTGACGGCTACTTACAGTTTGAACCGGAAGCCGATGGGCGCAGACGCGGCAATGTTATGGCGCGCATGCGGATGCTCGTCCTCTTCGATCAGTCGACGAAATTGCACGCGCTTCCGGTTGGGACCGGAAACAAAACGGAACGGCTACTCGGATACTTTACGTGGCACGCTGACGATTCGCCGCCCGTCAATCCGCTGGGTGATCTTTTCAAAACACAAGTGTGGGAATTGGCGCGTTATCTCGGCGTGCCGCAACCGATCGTCCAGAAGGCGCCGAGCGCGGATTTGGAAGCGAATCAAACCGATGAAGGCGATCTCGGAATTACCTATGCGCGCGCTGATGCGATTCTCTCGCAAATGCTGCTGGGCTATAACGATGCGCAACTTGCGGAGCGCGGCTTCGGTGACGATGAAATCGAGTTGGTCCGCAGCCGAGTCGAAAGCACGCACTGGAAGCGACATTTGCCGACGACGGCTATGCTCTCGAACACGGCAATCAACGAATTCTACCTCCGCCCGGTGGACTATTGATGAACGTGCCCTTTCCCGTCAGTCTCAATTTGGAGGGGCGGCGGTGTGTTGTCATCGGAGACGACGCCGAAGCGGAACAGAAGGAAAGCGCATTGCGCGAATCCGGCGCGGCCGTTGAGCGGATTCGTAACCCGGGCGCGCTTGATGATTCACAACTGCGCGATGCGTTCTTCGTAATCTCCACGCCGCAAGACGCCGCTTTGTCGGCGCGATTGAGAGCGCTCGCCGACGAGCGACATTTTTTACTGTGCTGCATCGACCAGCCCGCCTTCGGTTTTGTTTCAATGGCAGCGATTGCCAAAGGCGGCCCGGTGCGTGTGGCAATTTCGACCGCCGGGCTCGCCCCGCGCGTCGGAAAGTTGATGAAGAATGCTCTTCAAAAAGCGCTTGACGGCACGTTCGCCCGGTTCATCTCGTGCCAGGCGACCCTCAAGCGCCGCAACCGCAAACGATACACTGAATCGGCGCAACGGCGCGACGCGATGATCGGCGCGGCGCGCGGCTTCGGGCTTGATGTCGTCTTGCGCTATCCGCGATGGTTTGACGACGCGGAGCGCGCACGCTTGCCGCGCATCATCGAATAGCAGCTAGCAGCCGCGATGCCGAAGTGTGAGATCATCGCCGTCGGCACGGAACTGCTCCTAGGCCAACTAACCGATACGAACACTCCGCGGATCGCGCAAGCATTAGCGACGAACGGCGTGGACGTCTATGGTACGCATGAGGTGGGCGATAACCGCGACCGGATTGCGGCGGCAATCGCCGCTGCGCTCGAGCGCGCCGACGGCGTCATAACGTGCGGCGGACTTGGTCCCACCATAGACGACATGACGAAAGAAGCGATTTGCGATGCGCTCGGCCTCGACGTCGAGCTCAATGAAGACGTCCTTCACGCAATCGAACGCATCTTCTCGCGCACGGGACGACAGATGCGCGAGAACAACCGTAAGCAAGCGCTGTTGCCGCACGGCGCGATGGTGCTGCCGAATCCAAACGGAACCGCTGCCGGCTTCATCGCTTTTGCCGCGGGCGGCAAGTTCGTCGCCGCAATGCCCGGGGTTCCGCACGAGATGAGTGCGATGCTCGACGGCCATTTGATTCCGTGGCTGCGAGAGCGCTTTTCGCTGAAAAGCCGGATCACGACGCGCATTCTACACACAATCGGCATCGCGGAATCGGAGATCGACCATCGGATCGCAGATCTCTTTGCATCACAAGAGAATCCGAAGATCGCTGTGCTCGCACACGACTTTCGCTGTGACGTGAAGCTGATGGCTAAGGCCGAGGATCAAGCGGCGGGGCGCGCGTTGATCGCTCCACTCGAGAAAACGATCGCCTCGCGGCTCAACGGTTACATCTTTGGCGCAGATGACGAAACTCTCGAGGGCGTTTTGATTAAGCGGCTAGTTCGAGATGACAAAACGCTGGCAGTTGCGGAGTCTTGTACCGGAGGCCGAGTTTCCGCCCGGTTGACGAGCGTTGCCGGCGCGTCGCAAACATTTCTGGGCGGCGTTGTTTCGTACGACAATGTGGTGAAGGTTGACGCGCTTGGCGTGCCGGAGGAACTCCTCGCACAATTTGGCGCCGTTAGCGGTGAGGTCGTTACCGCGATGGCCCAAGGCGTGCGCAAACGCCTTGGTGCGGACGTTGCGATCGCGACGACCGGAATCGCAGGTCCCGATGGCGGCACTCCGGAGAAGCCCGTCGGCCTCGTTTGGTTAGCGGTTGCAGATCCGGAACGAGTGGAGACGCTACAGCTGCACTTGCACGGCTCGCGCGAGATCGTTCAAGTGCGCGCGACCGTTGCAGCACTAGGCCTGCTCTGGAAGATCTTTTACGCGCGGTAGCCGATCGATTCGAGAACTCGTTGCGTCTGAAATGCGTCCTCGAACGTCGGAAGAGCGCTGCTTCCGGTCTCGATCTGTTTGACCAGCTCATCGAGCAGCTCCATCACGAGCGGCACATTCGGATGTACCGACTCGAATCGCGCGTATTTCATCGGCGCGCATTGCAATTCCGAAGTCTCGTCGTCGTCGACGGAAAACAAGTGGTTTTCAATCATATCGGCGCCGCTCGCAACGGCAGTCCGGTTCTCAGCATGAGCCGCAATCGTGACGGAGCTGACCGCGCAGGTCGCATCGGCGCT
>JAFARW010000183.1 GCA_019245275.1 Vulcanimicrobiota bacterium | reverse complement strand
ACGCCTTTGGAGATAAGGACACCTATAACAGCGCTCGGCCGGACAGTAACTATTTAGCGGAGCTACTGGGCCGTGAGAACTTCATTGCGCTCGTTGCGTTAAGCGATGAAGTGGTCATCGGAGGATTGGCGGCGTATGTGCTTGATAAATTTGAACAAGCCCGCAAGGAAATCTACATCTACGATCTTGCCGTTAGCGAAACGCATCGGCGCTTAGGAATCGCCACGGCACTTATCAACTCACTTAAGGGAATCGCCAAACAGCGCGGAGCCAACGTCATTTTTGTTCAGGCGGACTATGGCGATGATGCCGCCATTGCGCTCTATACGACGCTGGGCGAACGCGAAGACGTACTACACTTCGACATTGCAGTAAATTAGCAAAGCTTCAAAGTTCGCCGCACTATTTCAGCAACTTGTCCAAGCCGGCTTCGTCTAGAATCGCGACGCCGAGTTGTTGCGCTTTCGAGTATTTGCTGCCCGGTTCATCGCCTACGACGACGTAGTCCGTCTTCTTGCTGACGGAGCCGCTGACTTTGCCGCCCGCTTGGGCAATCAGCTCGGCCGCCTCTTCGCGCGTCATGCCGCTCAACGTGCCGGTCAGCACCAGCGTCTTACCGGCGAGGGCGCCCGTTTGCGAACGCCGCCGGCGCGGCGCCGTCATTTGAACGCCGGAGCCACGCAAGCGCTCGATCATTTCGCGATTCGCCCGCTGCGCGAAGAAAAGATGCACGCTGCTCGCGACTTCGGGACCGACGCCTTCGCTGCTTTTCAGAGCATCGACAGTCGCTTCTTCGAGCGCCTCGATCGAACCAAAATCGTCGGCTAAGATCTGAGCGGTCTGCGATCCAACGAATCGTATTCCCAAGCCCGTCAAAAGCCGAACGAGCCCGCGTGACTTCGATTCCTCGATGTTGCGCAGGAGATTCGCAATCGTTTTCTCGCCGGTGCGCGGCACCTTTTCGAGTTTCTCGCTCGTCAACGCATAGATATCGGCGATATCTTTGACCAGGCGCAGTTCGGTCAGCTGCGTCGCCATGACATCGCCGATTCCTTCGATATCCATCGCGCCGCGCGAGACAAAATGTTTGACCCGCTCTAGCACCTGCGCGGGACACGCCGCATTCGTGCAGCGCGACATCGCTTCGCCTTCCGGCCGATCCGCATCCGCACCGCAAACCGGACACCGCTGGGGCATGCGAAAGACCGGCAACTTGTCTTTGCGCTCCGAAAGCACCGGGCCAACGACGCGCGGGATCACGTCCCCAGCTCGCATGACGACGACCGTATCGCCGATACGAATATCGTTGGAGTGGATGTACTCTTCATTATGTAACGTCGCGTTGCGCACGGTCACGCCGCCGATCGGCACGGGCGAGAGAACGGCATTGGGGTTAAGCGTTCCAGTTCGTCCGACCGTAATGACGATGTCGAGCAGTTTCGTCCGCGCTTCGCGCGCCTTAAACTTGTAAGCGGTCGCCCAGCGCGGATCTTTGCCGACACTCCCCAACTTTGTTTGCATCGCGAGCGGGTTGACTTTGACGACGACGCCGTCGATCTCGTAATCGAGCGAATCGCGCCGCGTTTCCCAATCGGAGCAGAAGGCGATAACAGCTTCGATATCGTCGCATCTCGTCACATATGGGTTGACTGCGAAGCCGATCCGCTTTAAGAATTCGAGCGCTTCGAACTGCGTTTGAACCTGGCGAACCTCGTCGATGTTGCCGATCCCATAGGCGAAGAAGGAAAGCTTACGCTCGGCGGTCAGCTTTGGATCGAGTTGCCGGACCGCGCCCGAGGCGGCATTTCGCGGATTTGCAAACGGTGGCACGCCGGCGCGTTCGCGATTCGCGTTGAGCTTCTCGAAGTCGCTCTTGCGCAGATAGACTTCACCGCGCGCTTCTAGAAAAGCGGGAGCATTCTTATCTCTTAGCCGCAGTGGAATCGCATTCACTGTGCGCAGATTCGGCGTGACCTCTTCACCGATTCGGCCGTCGCCACGGGTGCCGCCGCGTTGCAACATGCCGCGATCGTATTGCAACGATACGGCGAGGCCGTCGATCTTCAACTCTGCCACATAATCAACATCTGATCCGGCCAGCTTGCGAACGCGCGCATCGAACGACCGCAGCTCGTCGGCGTCGAACGCGTTCGAAAGACTGAGCATCGGACGCGCGTGCTCGTATGCCGGAAATCGCTCGGAAGCGATCGAGCCGACGCGTTGCGTCGGCGAGTCGGGCGTGACGAGGTCGGGATGGCCGGCCTCGAGATCAACGAGTTCTCGAAACAGTGCGTCGTACTCCGCATCGCTGATTTGCGGGTTATCGAGAACGTGATATTGGTAGTTCGCGTCCTCGATCGTTTCGCGGAGTTCCTGAATCCGCTTGGCGGCAGGCATTGCTTTAACCGCGCTTTTTGGAATCGCTTACCACCTGAACCGGATAGCCGTCGGGATCGCTGATGATCGCGACGCGCGCGGATGCTTCGTCGTATGGATCCTGAAAGATCGGCACGCCTAGCGTCCGCGCCCGTGCAACGAGCGCGTCAACATCGTCGACGCTGAAGCCGAGTTGGAATGAGCCCGGCCGCACCGCGAGCAGACGCGTGCGCTTGTGAATGCCCAGCGTCGCGCCGTTGCCGAGCTCGAAGTCGATAGACACTTCGGTCTTCGACTTGATCGTCAGTTTCAGCACGTCGGCGTAGAAGTTCCGCGATCGCTCGAGATCCGAGCAGACGAGCATCGCCGTCGTGAACTTGCTTACGTCGATGTTTCCACCATCACGCGCTCATCCTTAGCGAGTTCATCGAGGACGTCCATATTCTCTTTGGCAAGCGCTTCGAGCGCCTCGCGGTCCAGCGCATGATGTCCGACCGCGCGCTGATCGCGCAACACGTCAACCAAATATTGGCCGGTGTAGGATCGTGAGTTGGCGGCGACTTCTTCCGGCGTTCCGGTTGCCACGATCTTGCCGCCGCGATCGCCACCCTCCGGACCGAGATCGATCAAATAGTCGGCCGTCTTGATCACATCGAGGTTGTGCTCGATCACGATGACCGTGTTGCCGCTCTTGACCAAACGCTGTAAGACGTCGAGCAGTTTGTGAATGTCCGCGAAGTGCAAGCCGGTCGTCGGCTCATCCAAAACGTAGAACGTGCGGCCGGTCGAGCGGCGCGAGAGTTCCGTCGCCAATTTAACGCGCTGCGCCTCGCCGCCTGAGAGCGTCGTTGCCGGTTGACCCATCTTGATGTAGCCGAGACCGACGTCGCAGATTGTATTCAGTTTATTGTGAATGCGCGGAATCGCGCCGAAGAACTCGTTCGCTTCGTCAACGCGCATCTCCAAAACATCGGCGATCGTTTTGCCTTTGTATTTTACTTCCAGCGTCTGCGCGTTGTAGCGCTTACCTTTGCAAACTTCACACGGCACGTAGACGTCCGGCAAGAAGTGCATCTCGATCTTGATGATGCCGTCGCCTTGACATGCTTCGCAGCGGCCGCCGCGCACGTTGAACGAAAATCGGCCCGGCGCATACCCGCGCATCTTCGCTTCCGGCACGAGCGAAAAGAGCTCGCGGATCTGATCGAAGACGCCGGTATACGTCGCCGGATTCGAGCGCGGCGTTCGGCCGATCGGCGATTGATCGATGACGACCATCTTATCGAGGGCATCTGCGCCGCGCACGCTACCGTAAGTTCCCCCGGCCGGCTGGTGGTGCAGATGCTGGTTGAGTGCCTTGCAGAGAATATCGTTCATCAGCGTTGACTTACCGCTGCCGCTCACACCCGTGATGCACGCGAAGACTCCTAATGGAATATCGATGTCGACTCCCTGGATGTTATTGGCACGCGCGTTCTTCAAATAGAGCCACGCGCGCGGCTTGCGCCGATGCTTCGGAATCGGAATGAACTGGCGTCCTGAGAGATAGGCGCCGGTCATCGACACCGGATTGCGAATCACGTCCTCGAGCGTACCGACGGTTAGAATCTCGCCGCCTTGCGCGCCCGCGCCGGGGCCGATGTCGACGATCACATCGGCCATCCGCATCGTATCCTCGTCGTGCTCGATCACAATCAGCGTGTTGCCGAGATCGCGAAGCGTTTTCAGCGTTGCCAGAAGACGGTTGTTGTCGCGCTGATGCAAGCCGATCGACGGCTCGTCCAGGATGTAGAGAACGCCGACGAGCGATGACCCGATCTGCGTCGCGAGCCGAATGCGCTGTGATTCGCCGCCCGAAAGCGTCGTCGCGGAGCGCCCGAGTGTGAGATAGTTCAGGCCCACGTTCGCGAGAAAGCCGAGTCGCGCGCGGATCTCCTTGAGAATCTGATGCGCGATCAGCTCTTCCCGCTGCGTCGGCTTCAATTTCCCGAAGAATTCTTCCGCACGCTCGACGGACAGCCGCGTCAATTGATCGATATTTGTCCCGCCGACCGTAACCGCGAGCGCTTCCGGCTTCAGGCGCGCGCCTTTGCACGCCGGACACGTCGATGCCGACATGAACTTCTCGATGTCTTCCTTGACGTAATCGCTGCTCGTCTCGTTGTAGCGCCGCTGCAGGTTGTTGACGACGCCCTCAAACGTGGCGCGATAATTCCAGACGTGCCCGCTGCGCGTTTCATATGAGAAGCGCTGCTCGCGATCCGTTCCATACAGGATCATGTCGACGACGTCGCGCGGCATCTTCTCGATCGGCGTCGACGTACGAACGCGGCGACCGCGCAGTACGCGCTCCAACTGCTGCATGTAATAAGGATTCACCGACGGGAACCGTCCGGAGCCGATCGATCGGCTCCATGGGACGATCGCGCCTTCTTGGATCGATTTCGTTCGGTCGGGAATCACTTTCCAAGGATCGATCTCGATTCGTTCGCCGAGCCCGCTGCAGGTTGGACACGCGCCGTACGGTGAGTTGAACGAAAAGAGCCGCGGCGCGAGCTCCTCAAATGACAGGCCGCAGTAGACGCACGCGAACGCTTCGCTGAACGTCAGCTCGCGTGCGCCCCTGTCACCCTGAGCTTGTCGAAGGGGAGCAGGCTCCTCGAGCAAGACGGTCACGATGCCGGTTGAGAGGCGCAGTGTCGTTTCAACGCTGTCGGTCAATCGTTTGCGAATGTCCGTTTTCATAACGAGCCGATCGACGATGACCTCGATCGTATGCTTGCGTTTGCGGTCGAGCGGGATTTTCTCGCGCAGCTCCTTTGGCTGGCCGTCGATGCGCACGCGGGAGAAGCCCTCTTTGGCGATTTCCTCAAGCAGCTTTGCATACTCGCCTTTGCGCCCGCGCACGATCGGCGCGAGCAACTGAATCCGCGATCCTTCCGGCAGTTCCATGATCGAGTCGACGATTTGCTCGCTCGTTTGCGAGCTGATCTCGCGGCCGCAGTTATAGCAGTGCGGAATCCCGATGCGCGCGTAAAGCAGGCGCAGATAATCGTAGATCTCGGTAACCGTTCCGACGGTCGAACGAGGGTTGCGCGACGTCGACTTCTGATCGATGGAGATCGCTGGCGAAAGCCCCTCGATGTAATCGACATCGGGCTTCTCCATCTGTCCTAAGAACTGGCGCGCGTATGACGAGAGCGACTCGACGTAACGCCGCTGGCCTTCGGCATAGATCGTATCGAAAGCAAGCGACGACTTGCCCGAGCCGCTCAAACCGGTAACGACGATCAGCCGATTGCGCGGAAGGGCAAGATCGATATTCTTGAGATTGTGTTCGCGTGCGCCCTTGATAACAATGGAGTCAAGCCCGCTGGGCTTGGCTCCATTGTGAAGAGCGCCGGGGACCGCTGAGCTCATGCCTACATTATGACCAAAAAGGCGAGCTCGGCGTTGCGGCTACACGGTCGGGCCGGGGGGAGGCGGCGGTGGCGGAGTGTAGGTCGTCGAGCTGGTTCCACCCGCAACGCTTGCCGCCGGGGCTCGCAATTTCAGATA
>JAFARW010000167.1 GCA_019245275.1 Vulcanimicrobiota bacterium | reverse complement strand
GTTAGCTCGTCGACGTGGGTCGAGCCGAAGAGCGAGCCGCGTTGCGCAATGCGATCGAGTCCGTGCGAAAACGCTGCATGTCCGTGGCCAAAAAGTAGCGGCCCATAGGCCATGATGTAATCGACGTAGCGGCGTCCGAACCGATCGAACGCATAAGCGCCTTCACCTCGGGATTGGATGAATGGTTCGCCGCCGACGGCAGCGCCGGCGCGTACAGGCGAGTTGCAGCCGCCTGCCAGCGCTCCGGCAGATACCGCGTTAAGCGGTAGCGACTTTAGCTTTGCGGGCGATGCAGATCGTTGCGTGGTCTGAGTCAAAGTTGGCGCGCACAAACATGATCGTTACGTCGACGGGACCGTGCGGCCCCGGAAGCGTGAAATCGAAAGGCATCAACAGCGTCTCGCCTGACGAAACGAACTCATCCCACCGTCCTTTGAAGGCGGCGTCAGCAGCCCATGGGGCTATCTCCTCAAAGAAGTTTTTGCCGACGATGTCTTCCTTTGGCACCGCGAGGTCTTCGTTCTCGTTGTAGTCGACGATCGTTGCGTTGCGGTTGACGATGACGACGCCGAACGGCAGGTGATGCAGCATCTCGCCGCGACCCTCGCGCGCTGAGCGAACATTTTCCGGCGTAAAGAGCGGATTATATCGATGAGGCATCTGTTTCTTAGCTTGTCCTGCCGTATAAAACGTGCAACGCGTCCTCAATGTTCCAAGGAAGCGCCGTCGCGTCATCCGCGAGCGCGACTCTGTTCCCGCCGTATTCAGGTCCGTCCTTTGCAACGAGCGCGTATCGCGCGCGGCGCAGGTCTTTCGCAAAACGCATTGTGTGCATCGCACCACCGTCAGATTCCGAACAGACGAGCACGACCGCGCGAGCGTGCGCGGCTTGGAAGCTATCGCGGCGAATGAGCGCGCGTTGCGAGCGCGGCTGATCCGGAAATTCCGCCGACGCGATACCGCCGCCGCACGCGACGATCTCTTCCGCAAGCGCCCGGTTCATTTCCGGGTAGAGCGCGGCTAAACCGTTGCCGATATAGGCGGCGGTCTGCAGCCCAGCGGTTAGCGCACCGCGGTGAGCTGCGGTGTCGATTCCGATCGCCAGACCGCTAATGACCGGCTCGCCACTGACTCGCGCGAGTGCGAACGCAAAATCTGCGGCTTCTTGCGGCGGATTACGGCTGCCGACGATTGCCAAGCCACGGCCCGGCAGCGCTCCCAAAACCGTCAAGAACGGCGGCGGATCGGGAAGATCGCGCAAGCCAGGCGGAAAGGCCTTATCGGATTGCAAGATCAGCTTCGCGCCGATACGGCGAAGCGCGCTTTGATCCGGCAACGGAACTTGCGCAGAGTGGTTTGAACTCAACGGAGGCGCCTCCTAAAGCCGAGAGATTCAGCCATGCCCGTTACAATTGCCCCTGATACGAACATCCGCCAGCTCGTCGGCGACTTGCCGATCGCGCAGGACGTGCTTTCCGTTTTCGGCTTGCACTGCGCCGGCTGCGGCGTGAACAAGTACGAGACGATCGAGCAGGGCGCTCGGGCGCACGGCCTGCGCGTCGAGCCGATCGTCGCGGCCCTCGTTCAGGCACGCCTCTCGGGCCGCGTGCCGACCGTTAATAATGAAGATCGGCGACCGATAATGCGTCCGCCAAGCGCATTTGCGCGGCGCGCTGCTTTCAAGCATGTCGTCGCGATCATGTCGGGCAAGGGCGGCGTCGGCAAGTCGCTCGTCACCGCACTATTGGCAGCGGGCCTGCGCAGGCGCAATTTGAGCGTCGGCATTCTCGACGCCGATATCACGGGCCCGTCGATTCCGCGGCTCTTTGGACTGCGAAAACCGCTCGTAATCCAAGAAGATCCGGCCGCCCCGCCCGGTCCGGACGGTAAGAAAAGACCGCAGTTGGTTCCGGCCCGCTCGCGCAGCGCGATCGAAATCGTCAGCGCGAACTTGCTGACGGATCAAGAGGACACCGCAATGGTTTGGCGGGGACCGATCGTCTCCGGGGTGATCCGCCAATTCTACGAGCAAGTCACGTGGAGTGATTTGGATTTTCTGTTGATCGATCTTCCGCCTGGAACGTCCGATGCGCCGCTCACGGTGCTGCAATCGCTGGCCATCGACGGCGTCGTTCTGGTGACGATGCCGCAGATGCTGGCGACGATGATCGTACGCAAAGCCGCGAATCTCGTGCATCAACTGAAGAAACCGATCTTAGGCGTCGTTGAAAACATGTCGTATTTCGTTGCGCCCGACACCGGCCAACACTACGAAGTCTTCGGCCCATCGTACGCGGATCGCGTCGCAGACCTCGCGCAGGCGCCCGTTCTCGCTCGCATGCCGATCGATCCGCTTAAAGCACAGCTGGCCGACGAAGGCCGAATCGAGGAACTCGACGATCCGCTCTGCGACGAACTAGCGGCCGCGCTCTTGCGGTCGGTCGAGTCGCTTCCAAAAGAACCGATCTCGCTTATCTAACATCAAGCACGCTCGTAAACCAAGCTGCCGTCGCTCCACGTTTGTAGTACGCTCGCGCTAGCGAAATCGCCGTCGGCAATCGGATCGCGGTCGAGCACGACGAAATCCGCCGCCAATCCGACCGCTAACCGTCCCGTTTCGTGTTCGACGCCGACGAGTTTTGCCGGGTTGTGCGTGTACATCGTCAACGCTTGCTCCGCACTCAACCGTTCGGACGGCTCGTGGTGATGCACCGCGGCATGCATCCCTTCCAACGGCGCAAGTTCGCATACGGGGCTATCGTCGCCGCCGCATAACGCAACGCCGGCCCGCTGCAGGCGCGCCAACGCATTCATCGTGCGCATCCGCTTCTCTCCGAGCCGCTGCTCGTACATATTGCCGGCGCCGCCCCATAGCAAGTCAAACTGCGGTTGCATCGAGAGGTAGATGCCAAGTCGTGCGCAGCGCTCGATCTGGTCGTCGCGAGCAATCTCAAAATGCTCGATGAAGTGGCGATTGCGCGTTGGCCTGCCTTGCAACACTCGTTCCCACGTAGCAATGCACTGTTCAATAGCGCGGTCGCCGATTGCGTGGACCCCCGCGGAGATCCCAAGTTCCTCGGCGCGCGAAAAGTAGCGCAGAACGTCGTCG
The DNA here is from genome assembly GCA_019245275.1 of Vulcanimicrobiota bacterium. Lineage (GTDB taxonomy): Bacteria > Vulcanimicrobiota > Vulcanimicrobiia > Vulcanimicrobiales > Vulcanimicrobiaceae > JAFARW01. The sequence goes on along the minus strand of JAFARW010000167.1, from coordinate 21,400 downwards.
TCGCTGTATTTGAGCGCACCTCGCGCGGGTATCTGGTCGCCGGCCGCCACTAAGAACGGCTCGGAAACCGCAGCCGTGCAGCTGCCGATCGAGCCGTCTAAGAAAACGTCGCCGCCCACAAAACCAAGACCTAGCGAGTGTGCGAGGTCTGGATCGGGCTCGCAGATCTTTGGATACCATTTCGGACCCGCGAGTCGCTGCAGCGCGCTGATTTCTGCTGCGTACGCATCCTTGGCGAAGCCGACGAGCTGCGCATGCAGGTGTACGGCGCCGCGCGAAAGCGCGAGCTTTGTCGCCGCCTCCTCCGCCGCACGACGCATCGGTTCGGGGATGGCACTAAAGAAGAGCGCTTGCGCCTTCCAATTTGCCTCGAGAAAAAGCTTGCCGGTCGGCTTACCGTCATCGTCTCGCTCGATGCCACGAGTTGCAGCGGGCAATGCGAGCCACCCAAGTGTCTTCTTATTGACAATGCACGAATGGCCGTCGACGCGCGAAACCATCGCCAGCGCTTCTGAGAAAAATTTTTCCAAGGGAGCGGCATCGGCAATCTTACCGTCCGCCCACGTGCTTTCATCGTAATTTCCGCCGAAGATGTAGCGCTCGCGCGGAAGCCCGGCGACCGCTGTGGCATATTCATTGTAAGAGTGCACGGCTGAAAAATTTCGGGCGCCGAGCATATAGCCGGTGTCCGTCATGTGGACGTGACAGTCGGCGAATGCGGGCAACACGGTCGCGCCGCCGAGATCGGTTTGCGTGACCCCCGCACCGGCGTCGCTAGCATCGAGCGAGACGAGGCGGTCGCCGTCGACTACGAGCCCCTCATGCAAGGTGTACCGGTCGTCTGCGGCGCTATATGAGTAGACGCGCGCGTTCACGAAACATCGTACGCCGCCTGATCGAAAGGAACTCATGCGCCGCTTTCTGTTCGGAATCGGAGCCGGTCTCACCGCCGGGTATGCACTATATCGATTAACGGAGGCGATCGTTGCTCTGCGCCGTCCGGGGGCGCCTGTCGCTAAGGACGCTGCGCGTTACGGACGGATCCGCAGAAATCTCGAAGTCGCAAACGGGCTACGCTCGATCGCAACCGCCGCTGCGCTTTCCGCAGGCGGTTTTGGCACGCTTCTGCAGCGACTGACCGAACCGCTGCCGATCGCGCTACGACCAGCCGTCCTCGCAGTCGCAGGGATGCTGGCCGACACCATTTTTGAACTGCCGGCCGCGTTCGTCGAGGATTACGAGATCGAACGGCGCTTCACGCTCAGCGACCAGCATCCGGCGGCATGGTTGAATGACCACGTGAAAGCGCTCGCTGTCAGCTCGGTAGTGATGGCGGCCGTCAGCATACCATTCACGGCGCTGCTCCGGCGCAAGCCAAACGCGTGGCCGTTCTTCGCGACGCTCGCATTGCTGCCGTTCTTTGTGCTGATGGGGCTGATCGTGCCGGTGTACATTGCGCCGCTCTTCAATCGCTTCGAACCGTTAATCGGTCCGCTAGAAGAGCGCTTGAGACGGCTAGCTGCGCGATACAACGTGGGTGACGCTTCGATTCTGCGCGTGGACATGAGCCGCCAAACAAAGAAGGCGAATGCCTTTGTGACCGGACTCTTTCGGACGCACCGCATCGTCGTCGGCGACACCTTGTTACAGTCTTTTTCCGATGATGAGATCGAGTTCGTTGTCGCACACGAGCTGGGGCATTACGTCGCACACGACAGCTGGCGGTTATGCGCATTCGGCGCGCTCATCGCGGGCACAACCTTCTGGCTTTCGAATCTGGCGATGCCGCCGGCCGAGCGTCACTCTTACGATAAATCAGACACACTCTACCGGCTCTACGTCCGAACGGCGCTCTTCTCAGCCATTCTGCGGCCGGTACTCTTCGCGTTTACGCGGTCGCGAGAGTGGGCAGCGGATCGCTTCGCGATTGAGGCTACGCGATCTCCAGCTGTCGGTTGCGCTGCCTTTACGCGTTTACGCGAACAGAATCTCGCCGAAGACGAAGTCCCAGCGTGGTATGAACTCCTCTTTTCGACGCATCCTTCGCTTGGAAAACGGATTGCGGCGCTGCGCGAAAGCGCGGACGCCGTTCGTTCAGAGCAGAACGGGAGAATGCACGGTGCGCAGCCACCCGGCAAGGTCGGTCTTACGCGCAATATAGGAGCCTGATCGCAGCTCCTCGCGAAATTCGCCGAACGTACCGAATGTTTCGGCGAAGACGTCGTGCTTGTGAATCGATTCGTAGTTCACTTGCGACGCACTAATAAAGGCAGAGTCCGGAAAGTCCTCATACATCTCTAGCGCACCCGCGACGATGCCGCGTACGACGTCTTCGACAAACTTTGGATTGCGGTGTGCCTTGTTGACGACGAAAAACTCATCCGGACGCTTGAGCAGATCGTAGGTTTCACTCGACATGGCGTTTTCAATGATCTCAACCAGATCTGCGGCCAAGATTGGCTCGACGGGATTATGGTCGCTTCCGATCAGCACGGCGCCGCGGCCGCGCTGGTTGTGCGTCGCGGCGGGCAAGGCGTTCAGCGCGCGCTGCGCCTCTTCGGGCGCGAATCCCGCTTCCGCGAGCTCGCGCAAACTATGCTCGCGGACCATATCCTGCGCGCAAGGACACGCCGTCATCCCTTCCGCTTCAGCGCCGATCACATGTCGCGTCGACGTCTGATCGGCATGCGCGATCGCGCTCAACGCGTAGGTTTCTTCGCCACGCTTTCCACTGACGGGAGTCCAGCGCTCCAACCCAAAGTCGGCACGCAGCCGTACGTCGGCGCTGACCGCATGATGCGTGCTGATGATCTCGCGCGCAATATCCTCGACGAGCGACTCGATCCGCGCGTCTGGGTCCTGGCGCGCGAGGACTTCAAGCGTCGCCTCCTCGAGCGTTTCACCAAAGCGCGACATGTGAACGCCCGCCTTATCGGGCGGCAACGCGGCGACCATCGTAAACTCGCCGTTGTAAGTGCGCACATGACCATCAATATTCAGATGGATGATGCGGCGCACGTTTGAGACGCCGGCACGCCCCAGCGAGATGCGAATCTCCGGCGCTTCTTCTTGCCGATTTGCATCAAAATGCAGCGTCCGCGACTTGCGTCGCACGCCATTTGCCGGTAGCGATGCGGCAAGGTCTGCCGCGCGCAGGTTGACGGTTGGCACGATCAGGTCCGGCGCAATCTCGGCAAGCGGAAGTAAATTGAAGCCGCGCGTCGCGAGATTTGGATGCACGTACGCTTCATCGAAGGATAGAACGTCGATATCGATCGGTCGCGCTTCCATCGGCCGTCTCGTCGCTCGGCCGACGGCACTTTCAACGTCACGCGTGAAGCGTTCGAACGCCGACCGATCCAATTTCGTGCGCAACGACGCGGCGATGTTGAGGAACGTGGGGCCTTCGGCGCCCCCGGCCGGCGCCGTTTCGTAGAAAGAAGAGACCGCAAAAACCTCGCCATTGCGGCGCAGGCGCTGAAGCGCAGCCAAGATGTTGCCCTGGCGATCGCCGAGGTTCGAGCCGATCCCGACGTGGACGTTGTGCACGAGCAATCCCTTCCACTTTCCCGCGGCGCGTACCGTTTGTTATCATGATCGGGCATGGACCGCTCGCAACTCTATCCATACTTGATCGAGCCGAAGCTCGTCGACGCCATCTGGGGTGGCGATGCGCTCGTCAAACGCTTCGGCAAAGCAGGCGATCCGAGCGAAAAACTCGGCGAATCGTGGGAGTGCTGGGACACCAACCGGCTCTTGAACGGAAAACTGGCGGGAGAGACGATCGCGAATCTTCGCGGTGGTCTCGGGCCCGCGTTCTTGGGGAACCTCGACCCGAACCGCATTTTTCCGGTCCTCACAAAAATCATCGACGCGCGCGACGCACTATCGGTGCAGGTGCACCCCGACGACGAGTATGCGCAGCGCGTCGAGCACCAGCCGAACGGTAAGACGGAATGTTGGTATGTCATCGATGCGCAGCCCGGGGCCGAACTGGTCCTCGGTTGGAATCGCGATACATCACGCGAAGAGTACGAGCGGCGAGTCAAAGACGGAACGCTCGGTGAACTTCTGCGCCGCGTTCCCGTGCAGCCGGGTCAGGTTTTTTATTTGCCCGCCGGCACACTGCATGCGATCGGCGCCGGCATCATCGTCTTCGAGACGCAACAGGCAAGCGATCTTACCTATCGCATTTTCGATTGGAATCGGGTCGATGCAAGCGGTAAACCGCGCGAGCTGCACGTGCAAAAAGCCGCCGACGTCTTGGATTACCGGGGTTCCGAAGCCGGCGCGATCGAGCAGGTCGACTACGAGCTCGGCGGCATCCAGCGAACGGCCTGTATTGCCGACCGTAACTTTACGGTGGAGAAACTTCGGTTAACGGAAGAGTGGGCCGCACTACCGACTGAAGGCCGTCCATTGATCTTTATGACGCTGGAGCACCCGGCCGAAGTGCGCTCCGCGGAAGGCGTCGCGGACCTTCGTCCTTATCAGACCGTCTTGTTTGCAGCTGACGCGCATCACGTCGAGCTACGCGCTGCGCAGGAAGAGGCTGCCATGATGTTTGTGACGCCGCCGGCACGCGCCGATGCGATGGAGGAACGGCTACAATCGGCGGGTATTGCCGCGGATCGCATCGATGGGTTTCTGCATCAATTTGCGCCGCTCGTCAAAGCTTAACGCGAGTATGGCGGGCCGATGCCGCCCGCAAGGATCGCCGGCGCACGCGGCGGCTGCGCAAAGTTGAAATCGAGGCGTAGGTCGCCTAAGATCGGCTGATTTTCGCGAACGTCCGGACGCGGATCCGGACGGCCATCGCTGCGCGGATCGATCCGCGCACTCGACAAGAAATCGTCCTCGATAAACTTCACGTAGGCGTCGTGACTGAGGGTCTGGTGATCGATGAAGCCGCGCCGCGCATAGGGGCTGATAACGATCCCCGGCACGCGCAGACCGTAACCGTTCTGATCCACCCGCGGCGGCACGACGTGATCGTAAAAACCGCCCCAGTCGTCCCACGTTAGAAAGATCGCCGTGCTGCGCCAGTCGGGGCTGCGCATTACGGCATTGATGACGCCCGTTACATAGGCTTGTCCGGCGCTGATCAGCGCAGGTGGGTGCTCGCTGTAACGGTTGGCGGGCGCAAGCCAAGCAACAGCGGGAAGCGTGCCGTTGCGTAGAGCCTCGAAGAAATTCGAGATGTCCTGAACATTGCCGACTTCACCGTCCTGCTTGACGGTATCGAATGAAGGCAACGGATTCCAGATGCCGGGCGTGCGCACGTTTTGCCGCCGCGGCGCACATTGCATCGCGTCATTACGGCAATCGGGTTCGAAGCCGCCCATCACGTAGTACGCCCACCCGACGTGTGCGCGATGCAACAAAAAGGTCAAATCGGTCCAGGCATAATTCGGTCGACCGGGCTGCATCGCGGCCGCGCGACGGCGTGCGCGGAAATCGCCTGGATTGTCTGGATTTTGCAGCGCGCTCACGCAACTCATCGGATCGCCGATCTGAGAGCAGGACGCCGACCATTCCGAAACCAGAAAAAGATGCTCCGGCAAACTCCAAGAAGCGTTCGGCTCGAAAAGACGATCCTGCAGCACGAAGTTGCGCGCGTAGGCCCAGTAATTCGGAATCTCGCGTTGATCGTGATAGCCGACAGCATCGACACGGCTGCCGTTTGTGCAGTTCGGGTTGTTTAAAGCGCGGCAGCCGCGGCGGCCGCGCTGCGCGCTGATGATGAAACCATCCATGCGGCCGCCATTGATGTCTGCGATCGCATTCTGCTCGCCGTGCGGACCACCGGCGTTGCGATCGTTTGAATCGTGGTACGGACGCACGCAGCCGCCTTGGGGCGCCGGAACGCAAGCCGACGCCGGAATACCGTTTGCCCCTGGATAGGTGCCAAAATAACTATCGAACGAGCGGTTCTCTTGCATGACGATGATGACGTGCTTGATCTTGTGAATGCCGGCATCTTGTGCAAGCGCGGCTTGTGGTTTCGAAATCGAAAGATGACCGAGCGACACGATCGCGATGCCGATCACGCCTAAGATCGCGCAGACTCCACGCAAGATCTTCATACCGCCTTTGTACTATACGTTGAACGCAACTTCGGCCGCTTAAAAGGGGGATGAGAAAACGACGCAAATGGCCTGCACTGAGCTCGTCGAAGTGCGCTCCGCGTGCGGCAAACGACAGCTTTCACGCGTATTTGGCTGGGCAGCGCAACCTATTTCGTCATCTTCAGCGTGCTGGGTATCGATCGCTATCTTGCGCACCGCTCGGCGGAAGATTTCGGCATCTTCTTTCAAACGATCGCAAGCGCGTTTGGCGGCTTTTCAAATACGATCGAGGGCGCCAACCACTTCACCGTCCACTTTTCGCCGATCTTATATCTCTTAGCGCCGCTCGTTACGTGGATGCATTCCCCATTGCCGCTCGTGCTCGTTAGCGCGGCAGCGAATGCAACCGTCGCGCCAGCCCTCTTCTTAATCGCTCGGCGCCGCGTCGCAGAAAAAGATGCACTCGCGATTGCCGCGCTCGCCTTCATCTATCCGCCGCTCTGCGGCGTGACGTTTGCAGATTTTCACGAGAATAGCCTCGTCGTTCCGATGATTGCGTGGCTGCTCTACGCGCTCGATGCTCGCAAGTTTGGCGTCGCGTTGATCTTCATGCTCCTGGCTCTGCTGACCAAAGAGGACGAGGCAATTTTCATCGGTTCGATGGCCGTGGCGGCTCTTTATTACTTTGCCGCGCGTCACGAACGACGCGGCGTGACGTGTGCGCTCATGATGCTCGGCTGTTCGATCGTCGTCTTTGCGGGCTACTTTCTTTTGGTGCGTCCTTTGGCCGGTGCGCACGAAGCGTGGCATCCGCTCGTCATGTACGCGCCGTCCCAAGCACAGCCGGAATCGCTGACTCGCGCGATCGGCGATCGCATCGGCTATCTCTTTCTGGCATTCGTTCCGCTGCTGTTCTTGCCGTTTCTCTCGCGTATCTTGCTGCTCGCCGTCCTGCCGTTTGCCGAGGTGCTCTCATCAAGCGCTCCCGTGACTTACACAATGGGGCAGCATTACGCCGCGGTGTGGATCCCGTACGTGCTCGTTGCTTTCACGCTTGGCACGTGTCGGCTTCTCAAGCGCAAGGCGATCATCGAACGCCGCATGCTGGCCGGCTGCCTCATTATTGCGCTTGGAATTTTTGCCGTCGCGAACCCGCTGCATCCGCGTTACTTCTTGCGCTGGCCAGGCGCAAGGGATGCGCAGCTAGACCGGTTTATCAATAGCTTGCCGCACGATCGCGAGATTGGAACACAGGAAGAGGCCTACACGCACATGGGCTTCTTTCCCGGCGCAACGCTCGGCATCGAACAGCATCCGGATTACGCACTCTTCGATTGGCAATATCCGGACTCGAACTGGGTGATCCGCGACGGCCCCCGCATTCGCGCGGAGCGCGCGGCGGGTCGCTACCGTCTGGTGCGCGCGCAAAACGGAATCGAACTCTACGAACGCATTGGCCGAAAGCCGGCCGGCACTGCGCGCAGGAGTCCGGCCTGGTAGCGGACATGAAGAAGCAACTTATGAAGCAACGGATCTGGATCGGCGGCGCGTTGGTTTTTGCGTCGATCCTTTGCTGCACGCCGCGCGCGCAGGCAGCGGATCGTCCTTCCGCGACGCCGGGCGCGCCGTGGACCGATCGGCAAATCAAAAAATTGCAGCAGGACATCGACCAGATTCTCCATCGCCGAGTGTTGCGCGGAACGCATATCGGTTTGATCGCGATCGACACGTTGCGTGGTAAAGTGCTCTACGCTCGCAACGCCGACGACGAATTTATGCCGGCCTCCAACTTTAAGCTGCTCGTCGGTTCGGCAGCGCTGCGAAGTTTAGGTCTCGGCTTTACATTTAAGACGACGGTTTCGACGGATGGCACGAATCTCTATTTGAAAGGCGGCGGCGACGCGCATCTCACGGCAAGCGATTTAGATGCCGCGGCCGCGAAGGTCGCCGCCGCCTCGACGCACTTTGCCGGCGCTCTGATCACCGATGCGACATACTTTGGGATGCAGGGGTATCAACCGGGTTGGTCCTGGGACGACCTTCCTTATTACTATGCGCCCGTCGTCTCGCCGCTGGCGCTCGAGGAGAACGTCCTGCATCTCTACATCAAGCCGGGACCGTCAGTCGGCGCGCCGGCAATCTTACGCGCGGAGCCGCAAACCGATGCGCTCAAAGTCGATAATGAAATCACGACCGGTGCGCGCGGCTCCAAAGATACGACCGATATCAGTCGCGACTTCAACGACTGGAAGACGTTGAAGCTAACCGGTTCCTATCCGATCGATGCAAAGGAGTCGGGCGACGTGCAGCCTGCGGTACCCGATCCGGCCGCGTACGCGGGCGACGTCTTTCTAAAGGCACTGCAGAGGCATGGCGTCGCGGTCGACGGCGGACTGCACGCCGGCTCCCAACCCGCTGGAGCGCAGTTGCTATGGTCGCACGACTCCGCCGCGCTTCCGCAACTTCTCTCCGATTTCTGGGAACCAAGCGACAATCTCATGGGTGAACTCTTCTTGCTCTCACTGGGCGTGGCGCAGCGCGCGTCGTCCGACACCATGAGTGCCGGGATCACCGTGGAGCAACGTTACCTGAAATCGGTTGGTCTCGACCCATCGACCGTCTCGATCGCCGACGGCTCAGGTCTTTCCCAATACGATCGCATTACGCCGCACGATTTGCTGACGATTCTGCAAAGCGATTGGAATTCGGCGAATCGCTCGGTTGTACTCGATGCGTTGCCGGAATCCGGCGTTCGCGGAACGCTAAAAACGGCTTACGTTGGCACTCCTGCCGAAAAAAATGTTTTCGCGAAAACCGGCAGTATTAGCCACGTTCGCACGATCTCCGGATTTTTGCGAACGCGCCGCCACGGTACGGTAACGTTCTCGTTCCTGCTCGACGATTGGATCGAAGATGCGACCGCGCTCGCAAAGCTGCGCGCGGATCTCTTCTCCCGGTTTATTACGGACTAACGGCGGTGACGGCTTTAGTTCGAAGCGCCACGCTGATCCGTGCGTCGGTCGGCGTTCGAACCTTCGGAATATGATGCTCCCAATGCTGTTGAATATCACCGCACATCGCAAGCAGACTGCCAGGCTCGAGATCGCAACGCAACTGCCGGCGCGGCGGGGCCTTCGAGCGAAATAACATGCTGCGCGTTGCGCCGAAGCTCGCGAGTGCGACGGTTGGATTCTTTGTCAAGCCTTCATTGTGGTCGCTGTGCCACGCGACGCTGTCGGCTCCATCGCGATAGTAGTTCAGCGAAACGCCGTTAAAGCGCTCGGCGAGCACTTCCTCAGCCCGCATCTTGATGATCCGCAGCGACTCCGGTAACTCCTGACCCGGCTCGTACCAAGCCACCAACCTCGGAACATCGACGATTTTTTCGTACATCCGCATCCGTTCCGAGGACCACGGTATCTCACGCAATAGCGTTTCAAAAAGTGAGACGCTCTCCACCGCGCTGAAGACAGCGGGGAAGTAGACGATGCGCCCCGCAGCCGATGCAACGATTCGCCGCTGCCGTTCTTGGAAAAAACCGAGTTGTTGTGCCATCTGCTCTAGGCCAGAACACGTTTAAGAAGGGATGAGGTTCCTGACTCTTGCGAAGCGCGCCGCGCTGGGGCTCGCGGCCATCACGCTGCTCAGCATCACTCCGTCGGCCGCACAGAGCGCGCGCATACCGGATCTCGGGGGCGCCATCGCCTGGCTCAACTCGCCGCCGCTTAGCGCGAGCGATTTGCGCGGCAAGGTCGTGCTCGTCGATTTCTGGGAATACAGCTGCAGCAATTGTCTGAATACGCTGCCGTACTTGCGCAACTGGTATGCGCGCTACCATAAGGACGGCTTTGTGATCGTCGGCGTCCACACGAACGAGTTTGCTTGGACGGGCGAGCTTCCCAACGTAGCCGCGGCGGTCCGGCGCCTTGGGATTAGCTGGCCTGTTGCGGTTGATACACGCCATACGATCTGGAATCGTTATAATACTGATGCGTGGCCGCGCGAGCTGCTGTTCGATCGCACGGGACGCCTGCTCGAAGATCAGGTAGGCGAAGGCAGTTATGGACAAATCGAGGCCAACATTCGGCGCGCGTTAGCGACCGGAAAGGAAATGAGACGTAAGGCATGAGGGAAGTAGCGACGTTTGGGGCGGGATGCTTTTGGGGCGTGGAGGCGGCGTTTCGCCAGCTTCCGGGCGTCATCGACGCCGTTTCGGGCTACATGGGCGGGACGAAAGAAAACCCGACCTACGAGGATGTCTGCTCCGATCGGACGGGACATGCCGAGGTCGTGCAAGTGACGTATGAGCCACAGAAAGTCTCCTATCGCGAACTGCTCGATCTCTTTTGGAGAATGCACGACCCGACGACGCTCAATCGCCAAGGGCCTGACGTTGGTACGCAATATCGGTCCGCAATTTTTTATCATTCGCCCGAGCAACAGAAAGAAGCGTTGGCATCAAAAGCCGCTCTCGAAGCAGCCGGCACCTATAAACGGCCGATTGTGACGGCAATTGAGCCTGCGAAACCGTTCTACCGCGCCGAAGAATACCATCAGCGCTACAATGAAAAGCACGGAGTGTCGTGTCACATCACCGTTTAACGCGCTCGGCGCTGCTTTGCGGCACCGCTGCAGCGCTCGCAATGTTTGCAGTGCTCCCGCGTACCGTCGGCGCTTCCAGCGAATCGTTCGAAGTCACGCTGAGCGACGATGAGTGGCGCAAGCGTTTAACTCCGGCCCGCTTTGAGATTTTGCGTCGTGCCGGAACGGAAAACGCATGGAGCTCGCCGTTAGAGTATGAGCATCGTCGCGGAATCTACAGCTGCGCCGGCTGCAACCTAGCACTGTTCTCATCCACAACGAAATTTGAAAGCGGGACGGGCTGGCCGTCGTTTTATGCACCGCTCCCGAACGCCGTTCGCACGAAATCGGATTATTCGATCGTCGAGCCGCGCACCGAGGCCCACTGCCGGCGTTGCGGCGGCCACTTGGGTCACGTTTTTAATGACGGGCCGAAACCGACCGGATTGCGGTACTGCATGAACGGTCTCGCGCTGCTCTTCACACAGAAATAAGAAGCAGGTTCCGCTTGAGAGCACCGCTGAACGACAGCGGCGATGGAACTGTTTAAGACGCTCGATCCCTCGTCGCTTGCCGGCGCCACATGTCTCGCAGAATCGGGCGAGTTCGCGCTCTATTCGCGCGATCGGGACTCGTATCTCTTAGTTCAAAAACATCAGGGAACGCCGTGGGAAGGAATCTCGATCTCGGGAGACGGCGTCTTTCGCATCGGCGGCTTGCTCGTCGAAGCGATGCGCCATCTCTACCGCGACGTCGCTTCCGATGTTCATCTGATCCGGCACGAAAAGCGCACAGCTACATAGAGAAGCCGCGGCGCAGGTGCGGCTGACCCTGAGACACTGAAAATGAAGTTGTATCGCGACGACCAGCCGTGAAGATTTCAAGTTGCCATTTTCCGCTCTGCAGAGGCCACATGAGCGACGGCGTCGTCGTCGTTGCAAGATAGCGTCCGTTGAGCCGCCACACCACCGATTGATTGCGCAGCGTGCGCGCCTGAAACTGAATCGCTTGCAGCGGCGCAACCCGAATAACTTCGGGCGGCGCGCGATTTAGCAAGAACGTGTCACCCTCGTGCGGGAAGAGGATACGCACGTCGTGCACGCTCGAGGCAGGCGTCTTCTGCATTGCCAGCCACTCGTCGTATTCTCGCGAAAGCCCTGCGCTTGCAGGGCGATCGTACGATGCGAGTTGCGAGGGGAAAAGATACTCGTAGACGACGGCGGGACAAGACGGGTTCGGCCGGCGGCCCGTTGTCGCGCAGATCGGACGCCATACCATTCCGGGCGGCTTCGCAAAGGGCGGCGGGTCGCTCGTTTCGTGCAAGTGCAACATGATGCGATTCCAGACAGGCGCTGCTCCCGTAACACCCGACACGTGTCGCATCGGTGCGCCGTTAAAGTTGCCGACCCAAACTCCAACCGTGTAGCGCGCCGAAAAGCCAACCGTCCACGTGTCGCGGTAATCGGACGATGTTCCAGTTTTGACCGCAGTGGAAAACGGCAGATCGAGGATCGATGCAACGCCGAACGACCGCGCGCGCGCCGTCGAATCGCTCAAGATGTCCGTTATCAGCGACCAGAGTTGCGACGAACCGACTGGCGAGGGCGATGGTTGCGGCGATGCCGATGTCGTTCGAAGATCGATTGCCGATCCGCGCCGAGCGATCGTCAGGTACGCGTGCGTAAGCTCCCACAAGCTGACCTCGCCACCGCCGAGCGTTAATCCTAGACCGTAATATTCCGGCGGTTTCGCCAGATGAACGAATCCGAGCTCATGGAGGCGGTCCAAAAACGCCCCAGTGCCGACTTGAGATAAGACTCGCACGGCCGGAACGTTGAGCGAGTTCGCGAGTGCAGCGCGAATGCGAACCGGGCCTGCATATGCGTTACTGTAGTCGGCCGGCGCATAGAGTTGTCCGTGTGCCACCGCATACGTCGTCGGAACATCCGCTAAGATCGTGTTCGGCAAGATGTCGCCGCGCTCGAGTGCGAGCTCGTAAAGAAACGGCTTAAGTGCAGAACCGGGCTGGCGCAACGCCAGGACTCCGTCGTTCTGACCTCGTTTGTTCAAATCGGTATAGTCTGCAGATCCGACGTAGGCGAGAACGTCGCCGGTCGCGTTGGCGATGACCAAAACCGCGCCTTCGCCGACGTTGCGATCGGCGAGTGCGCGCAAGACCGCGCGGAGTTGTGCCTCTACATATTGTTGCAGCCCACGATCGATCGTCGTTTGAACCTGTGAAACGCCCAGTGGCGTGTCGGCGGCGAGATCAAATAGCAGGTGCGGGGCGGCGATCCATCCGCGAGTCGGCGGTGCGAGATCGATTCGTTCACCAGAGGCAACGCGCGCTTGCGCAGCCGTGACGTAGCCCGCAGCGACCATTCTCTGCAAAACATACTGCTGACGCGATTTCAGAGCGCTCGAGCGCGAACGCGGATTTAAATTTGGTGGATCGTTCGGGATCGCGGCCAGCAACGCCGATTGCGCCAAGTCCAATTCATCCGCGCTCTCCCCGAAGTATGCGCGCGAAGCGCTCTCCACGCCGTAAAGGTTCCCGCCCATCGGAAGCCGGTTGACGTACGCCGACAAGATCTGCGACTTCGTCGAGCCGCTTTCGATGCGCTCGGCAAGCCAGACCTCGCGCAGCTTTCCTTTCCACGTCGATGGAATGTGATAAAGCATGCGCGCCAACTGCATCGTGATCGTCGATGCGCCGCTTTGCGCGCGACCGGATTCAATCAACTGCCGGAACGCTCGAGAGAACGCGAGCGCATCGACGCCGCGGTGACGCAAGAATCGCGCATCTTCGCTTGCAATCACGGCTTGCAAGAATGACGGAGCAACGCGCTCTAGCGGCACCGACGCCGCTCGAGTTCCATCCGAAGGCAAGATCGTTCCTAGCGGCAGGCCCGCTCGATCAAAGAATGCGATCGCCGCCGCTGAGTGCGGTTGATCGGCAACCGGAATCGGAAACTTCAGATGAAACGCGATCGTGCCGGCCACAAAGACAATCAAGATGGCGGCGCCGACGATCGAATTGCGCTTGCGCGTTAGCATGGTTGTTTGAGTTTGCGGTGAATTCGAAGCCTGGGAGGCGAGCCCATGCTTTCTTTGCGCGGGACCATACTGTTATTGTGGCCCTTGGTTTGGGGCGTAGCGCTTTGTGCAAGTTTGGCGAGCTGCCAGCGCGGTCTCGCGCCGGCGCCACTCGCGGCCGTCTCGCCACTTCCCGCGCCTGCGTTGCCCAACTGGATCGCAGACTACGGTCCCAAAGGTCAGGCCGACACGCTCGCGCAGATTCGCGTCATCTTCAAAGAGCCGCTGATTCCGCTCGAGCAGCTCGAGAGCGCCTCCGAAACATCAAAGCTCCAGTATTTCCGGATTGAGCCCGCTCTCGCCGGACACTTTCGATTCCTGACACCGCGCATGGTCGGATTTCAGGCGGATCAAGCGATTCCCAAGGCGGCGCGCATCAAGGTGAGTGTCGGCGCCGGACTGACGGACCTCAAGAACAATCGTCTCGATCGCGATCTCGCATGGACGTTCACGAGCGAGCCGGTCACCTTTAGCGACCTTCCCGGACAGCAAACTGACCAAGAACAGGCGCCAGTCGAGCTCACGCCGACGCTGAAAGTCACGGCAAATGCGGAGCTTGATACGGCTTCGCTCGCCAAGAGCACCGCGCTGGTCGCTACCGACAACAACGCATCGACGCCGGTCACAGCAACATTCGAAAAAACCGCTACGCCGCCGCCGGAAAGCAATGCGGCCGAGTCGTTCGATCCCTCGCTACGCAACTACGTCTATGACATCAAATCGGTAAACGCCCTCAAAGGCGGTTCGGCTTATTCAATCGTCATTTCACCGGGCGTGCAGCCCGTGCACGGCAACATTGCGAGCGCCAAGTCTTTCCGCGGCACGTTTCGCACGTACGGGCCACTCGCGCTAATGAACGTCGGGATGAGCAACTCGGGCTCTGCGGGGGCAGCGCGTTTCGTCCGTGGCGATCCCGTGCTGCATTTCAACAACGGCTTGGACGCCGCATCGGCAAGCAAAGCGATCACGATTTCGCCGCCCCCGCGCAGCGGCGTGCAGCTTATGAGCGTCTCCGACGGAGACCGGAACGTTGCACTAAATGCAGGGGCGCTCGACCCAACGCGCACGTACACCGTCAAGATCGGTGCGAGTCTCAAGGATCAATACGGTCAGACGCTCGGCAAAGATCAAACCGCCACGTTTTCGACTAGCGATTTCTCACCCGATTTCTGGGCGCCAAGTGGGCTGAACATCTTTGCACGGACGAACCGGCTACAGCTCAATTTCTCGGCCGTCAATTTACCGAACGGACGCTATCAAGCCGCATACCGGGCGTTGACGCCGGCGCAGATCACCGGCATGACGGATATCGACACCGATTCGAGTTCGTTGCTGCCCTCTTCGGGATGGAGTTCGTTTCCGGCAGCGGGAGCGCATAACCAGATCCTTGCGCTTGCCGTGCCGGTCCAGAGCAAGCTCGGCAGCAACACCGGGTTACTTGCGTACGGAGCGCGCGCCACACCCCACAACAACGCCGCGTACTACGGCCTTGTCGGCATAACGAACCTCGGCGTCTTCGCGCAGCTGTTTCCACAAGCGGGCTACATTTCGGTGCAGCACCTCGCCGACGGGACACCGGCTGGGGGTGCAAACGTCGACATATATCAAGCCAAAGAGTCGACGCCATGCGCAACCGCACAGACGAATGCACAAGGGGCCGCCCAATTGACTTTGACGGATGTCGAGCGCTGTTCTACCGGCGCTCCGAGCGATGGCGCGCCATCGCTCGTCGTCGTCGCGCGCGAAGGGGCGGATTGGACGTATACGCCGCTTACCGATTCATCTGGTTATTCGTACGGCATCTATCTCGGCTGGTCGAACGGCAAGCCCGAGTCTCGCGGCCAGATTTTCTCCGACCGGCAGATGTACCAGCCGGGAGAACACGGGATGCTGACCGGCGTCGCCTACTATTTGCAAAACGGAACGATTAAGCGCGACGCGCATGCGAAGTATGCGGTTTCGATCACCGATTCCAACGGAGTCGAGAGCAAGCTGGGAACGGCCGTTACCGACGACTATGGCATCTTCTCGCTGCGTTGGAACGTCAAGCCGAACCAGCCGCTGGGATACTATTCGATCAAAGCCGTCGGCGCAAACGGGACCGAGTTGGACGGCGATTTGCGCGTCGCAGAGTTCAAGCCGCCAAACTTCAACGCATCGGTCGCGTTGAGCAAGAAATTTGCCGCCGCAGGCAGCGACGTCAGCGCAGCGGGCAGCAGCAGCTACCTCTTCGGCTCACCGCTGCAGGGTGCGAATGCCCGTTTTTACGTGACGCGCCAACAAACGACGGTGCAACCGAAGGGCTGGGATGATTACGCATTTGGCCGGCAGTGGTTCTGGCCGGACGAAGCGCCGTCAGTCGATACGGACGTTCTTCAGCAAAACACGACGCTTGATGCGCAAGGGCACGCTTCCCAATCCGTGCACGTTGCCGGTGATCTGCCATTCCCAATGGATTATCGCGTTGACTTTGAGGTCAGCGACGTGTCAAATCTCTCGGTTTCCGATTCGAAAACATTCACGGCGCTGCCGGGCGATGCGCTGATCGGACTGCAAAACGATTTCGTCGGTGATGAAAAGAAGGCGTTTCCGATCAAAGTGATCGCGACGGATGCGAGCGGTGCCGCTTTAGTTGGCAAGCGCATTCACGTCGAGCTGCAATTCATGGATTACAGCGCAGCGACGCAATTGATCGAAGGTGGCGAATCGGCGCGAAACGCCGTCAAGTACACGACGCTCGATCAGACCGATGTGACGCCGGGCAATACGGCTGCCACGACCTCGTTGACGCCTCCGAAGGCCGGCGCGTATCGCATTCGCGCCAACTTCGCGGATGCGAAATCCGATGCGACCGAAACCGACACGCAGATTTGGATCTCCGGACCCGAAACCGTCCGCTGGAGTTCCGAGAATCCGAGCCAACTGAAAATTTCCCTCGACAAGACCACATACCACACCGGCGATACCGCAACCGCGCTTCTTCAGTCGCCGTATCCGCAAGCCGACGTCTACTTTTCGGTCGTTCGTCAGAATGTGCTCTACAAATCGATCGAGCACGTCAGCGGCGGTGCGCCGCGCATTCACTTCCGTATAACGCCGGACATGCTGCCAAATGCGGCGGTTCAAGCGGTGCTGGTGCGGCGCGGCAAACCGTTGCAGCAACTCGCAGCCGGCTCTTTGGATAGCCTCGTGCGGATCGGCTTTGCATCGTTCACAACGAACGTGGATCGCAAGCATCTCAAAGTCACGATCCATCCGCAGAATGCAACCACAACGCCCGGCGGTTCGCAACGCTTGAGCCTAAGCATAAGAGACATCGCCGGGAAAGCGATGCGCGGTGAGTTTGCGGTTATGGTCGTTAACGATGCGATCTTACAGTTAACAGGCTACCGGTTGCCGGACCTCGTGCAAACGGTCTACGCGGAGCAGCCGATCTCGACGCGCTTAAGCGATAACCGTCCGAGTGTCGTGCTCACACCGCTCGCATCGCCGATCGCCAAGGGGTTCGGTTTCGGCGGGGGCTTCATGCAAGGCGCGGGCAGCACGCGAGTCCGCCGCAATTTCCAACAACTTGCATTTTATAACGGCGCTTTGAAAACGGATGGCAACGGCAACGCGCAAGTTTCATTTACGTTGCCGGACGATATAACAACCTGGCGCGTCATGGCGATCGCGGTCGGAGGTCAAGGCCAAGATTTTCGGTTCGGCGTGAACGATGCCACGTTTATCTCGCGCAAACCCGTGATGGCAAATCCGCTCCTGCCCCAATTCGCGCGCACCGGCGATAAACTGCAGGGCGGCATCTCGCTGACGAACACCACCGGCAGCGCAGGGCAGGCGAATGTCGCCGGCACGTTGACCGGCGCGCTGCAATTCGATCAAAACGGAACGCTCTCGCCGTCCGCGCGCCTACAAACCGATGCGACAACCGGCACTCAGGCGGTTCGCTTTCCGATGGTTGTCGGTGAGCCACAACCGACTACGATGCGCTTCGACGCAACGCTTGGATCGAACAGTGATGCCTTCTCGATCCCTTTTGAAGTGCGCAACACGGCGGTCACCGAGGCCTCCACGCAAGCCGGAGCGACGCAAACGAATACTTCGCTGCCTTTGGCGCTCGCCACCGGCCCGGGCACGTTGAACATCTGGCTTGGCAATTCGGTGATTCCGCAAATTATCGCGCCGGCGGTCAGCGTCTTGCAGTCCGATACGGCGGAGGCAGAGTTTGTCGAATCCGCGTCCAGCCGTCTGATCATCGCTGCGTCGTTGAAGCAGCTCGCGCCGAAGATTGGCACGCCCGTGAACTTCAATCTTGAAGACGAAGCACGCGGCGACGTCGCAACACTGTCCAAACTGAAGAAAGGTGACGGCGGGATTGCGCTGTGGCCGGGTGGTGATTCGGAGCCCTTCTTGAGCGGCTACGCTGCGCAGGCGCTCGCGCGAGCACAACGCGCCGGTCTGCCCGTCGACCAGTCGCTGGTCGCCGGGCTCAAAAAATATCTCGCCGCGATGCTGGCCAATCCCGGAAAGCTCACGTGGTGCGCGAATAAAACTTGTCAGGCCGATGTGCGCTTGAGCATGTTGGTCGCGCTCTCCGAGCTCGGCGATACGCGCAGCGACTTCGTGCCAAGCATCTACGATCAGCGCGATCAGCTCAGCTTCGCCGGCAAAGCGCGCCTAGCGCGGCTTCTTCTCAAGCTCCCGGCTTGGCAATCGCAGGGCAATGACCTTGCTAACAAATTATTCGAAACCACATACCTTACGGCGCGCAACGCGACTGCCAACGTTCCGCAAGGCTGGTGGTGGCTCGATTCAAAGGACGTTGCACAGTCGCAGCTCCTTCGACTGATGCTCGCACGTCGGGCGCCCATCGAAATGCTCGACAGTGCCGTGCGCACGCTCAGCATCCAACATTGCGAATGCGAATGGCTCAACACATATGATACCGCGCAGAAGCTGATGGCGCTGACCGATTATGCGCTGGCACAACCGACGAATCCGAACTTCTCGGCGGTTGCGTCCGTTGGCTCGAATGTGCTGGGGACTGTCAAATTCCAAGGCGCAAAACCAACCGCACATCAGTTGACCGTCAATGCGCAAAACGTCGGCACGGGACAAAAAACGCTGACATTGCAAAAGACCGGCACCGGCACGCTGCACTATGTTGTCTCGTACACGTACCGCCTGACGGGCGAACAGCCCGGAGCCTTAAGCGGCTTGCGAGTGACGCGCACGGTCAGGAGCGCCAACGCCGAGCCGATTCTCGCGGAAATGGGATTGAGCAAACCGGCGGCGGTCACACTCGCGCCGGCTGCGGTCTATGACATCGGGCTCGAGATCATTTCCGACCACCCGGTCGACCATGTGATGATCACCGACCCACTGCCGGCTGGCTTGGAGGCGGTCGATACCGCCTTCCAAACCTCGACGCCCTATTATCAAGCGAAGGCTGACAGTTGGCAGATCGACTACCAAACGATCTACAAAGACCGCGTTTTCGCGTACGCCGACCACCTCGGTCCAGGAGTCTACACGTTCCACTATATCGTGCGCTCGGTGACGAGCGGTACGTTCTCTTGGCCCGGCGCGGAAGCGCATCTCGAGTTCGCGCCCGAAGAGTTCGGGCGGTCCGCGTCAACGACGCTAACGATCGGTAGCTAGCTGGCGTCCTCGAGCACGAATGTAACGAGCATATTGACTCGATAGCCGGTGATTTTTCCGTTACTGACCTCGAGATTCTGCTCTTTGATCCAAGCGCCGCGGACGTTGCGCAGCGTCTGATTGGCGCGCGCGATCCCTCCTTGCACCGCGTCTTCGAAGCTGGTCGGTGAAGTCGAGCTGATCTCCGTGATGCGAGCCACTGACGACATCCTGATCTCCTCATGGTAGACGAGTGGTGCCGTATATTTACCAATCAAAGCGCATGCAAAGCCAGAACCCTTGACATTCAACTAGTAGTAGTATTTACTACTAGCTAATGGCCGAGTCGGCTGTCGTCACGCTTCAAAAACTCGGTTTTACGGGACTTGAGGCGACGCTCTATATCTCGCTCCTGACAGCCCCCGGGTCCACCGGCTACGCCCTGGCGCGCGCTGCCTCAAAACCGGTCGCGAATACCTACAAAGCGCTTGAGTCACTCGAGCGGCGCGGGGCAGTTACCTCGCAAGACGGTAACGCGCGTAGCTATCGCGCCGTGCCGTTTACGGAAGTACTCAACGCGCTCTCGACCGATTTTGCGACGCTTACGGCGCAGGCCGGCAAGGCACTTTCGCGTTTGGAGAAAACCGGAGAAGACGACCGCGTTTATCGCTTGACCGGCCGCGGTGTGATCCTGGAACGCGCGCGATCGGTAATCGCATCTTCGAAGGCCGTGCTCCTTGTCGACGGGTTTCCGTCGGGTCTGGAAGCGGTCGTTGAAAACCTACGCACAGCGGTAAAGCGTGGCGTTGCCGTGCACATAAAGGCATACGCGCCCTTCACATTGCGCGGTGCACGAGTAGCGACGGCGGTCGATGGCGACGCGGTAATGCGGCGCCGGAGCGGCACGTGGCTGAACGTGGTTAGCGACTACCGCGAATCGCTCATTGCCCTATTGCGCGACGAGCATTCCTCAGCAGTCTGGACCGCAAACCCGTACATCTCGTTCGTCTACTACTCGGCACTTTCTTCGGAGATCGTCCATGCGGAACTCCGAGAGCTCGCAAAAGCGCAGCCCGACATTCGGCTGAAAGACGCGCTCCGCAAATGCTCACCGCCCTCGATTCCAGAGAACTGAAAGGAGCGCTTTTCATGCGTTTCGCTCTCCGCTTCATCGCGTTCACCATCGTTGCCCTCGGCATAATTCGCCTCGCTCCGCTCTCAGCGTCGGTCGATTCGCAAAGCGCCGTAGTCCTCCGACACGTTCGTGGCGCACTTAACGGAGTCGCCGCTGAGAACCCCGCGTCCGTGCACATTCATGGTGCGCTCGTCGTCCTCGGCATTAGTGGAACGGCCGACATTTACGCGATCCCATCGCGAAGAGCGTTTGTCGAAATTGATAAGGACGGACCGCTTTCGGGTGGTGAGGGATTCACCGGAACCACTGCCTGGAGCAGCGACGAGTACGGAATCGTTCGGCAGGAGCGCTTTCCGCCTGTGCGCGCGCGCACCATCAGCTTGGCATATCGAGCCGTAAATGGGCTCGCTTCTACTCGCTGGCCCGTCGACGCGGAATTCGTGGGAGCGCGATCGCTCAACGGTGCGCGCGCGGATGTTTTGCGTCTCACTCCGCAAGGCGGCGTACAGTTCGAGCTTTGGGTCAATACGAAATCGTGGCTGCCGATGCGGCTCGTGCAGCCGATCAGCAACGGCGTGGCGGTCACGGACTTTAGTAAATACCGCTCGTTTAAGGGCATCGAGATCCCGACCGTTCAGCATACAAACGCCGGCGGAAATACAGCCGACTTTCAATTGAACTCCGTGTCGTTCAATGACGTCGCGGCTAGAATGGCTCTCTCGGTTCCACCGACGACCGCACACGATTACACCCTCAACGGCGCACAAAGTGTTACCGTACCGTTCGATCTCGTTGAAAATCACGTGTACGTCCGCGCGAAGCTTAACGGTAAGGGGCCGTATACGTTCATTTTCGACAGCGGCGGCGCAAACATCATTAC
>JAFARW010000185.1 GCA_019245275.1 Vulcanimicrobiota bacterium | reverse complement strand
GGCAACCGGTGTGACGTTGCCGTTGTCATCGCTCACAGCAACGGTCCGATCGTAGAGGTTACCCTGGCTCGTGAATCGGTGCAGCGAGAAGGCGTATCCTAAGCGATTCACGGTTCCCGTCGCGTCGACCGTTGAAGCAAATGTATTAAAGCTCCCGGCGCTCGCCCGTATCAGCGCGTGCGGCTCTGCGGTGGGTTCCAGCGTGCGTAGATTGATCGCGCCGCCGATCGTATTTGGCCCCATCAGCGAGGAGGGAGCGATGCCATAAAGCAGCTCGATGCCCGAGAGATCGTTTGGATCCAGAAGGGACAAATTGAAGTCGCCGGTGTTTGAATTGTTGACGATATGCCCATCGATCTCAACCAGCGTCTCGCTGGGGTCTGGTCCCCGCAGGGCAACCGAGAAAGGCAGTGTCGCCCCACCGCCGTTCGGCCGAACGCTGGTGACGCCAACCTCCTGCGCCACAATGTCGCCTACGTTTTGGGTGCCGCGTTGGGCAGCGGCTTGCGGATTCAGCTCAACGGTAACGTTCGATGACGTTGAAAGTGCCGGCGCGCTGTTGACACCGACGCGGCCGATCTCGATCAGCGATTCGGACGCCGCCATTAGTTGGAGACTTAATGAAAGCGATGCGCTTTCAACGGCTACGTCTCGTGCGATCGGCCGAAAACCGAGGGCTGAGGCAGACAAGTGGTATTCGCCGGGTGCGAGGGTCGCGGTGAACGTACCATCCTGAGCGGCGATGACGCGCGTGAAGCGAGTTTCCTTGCTGAACACTACCTGCGCGCCGGCGATCGGTGCTCCTTGGATCGAAGTCACTCGCCCCGAGACACGCGTTGCTTGATCGGTTGGCTGAGCAAACGCAGCGTCTTGAACAAACGCGAGCGCGATAAGCGCGAGCGTCGCGCGAAATAAAAGTAGCCGCACAAATGGCAGATTTTCGCAATTTTGCAGAAATCATGCTGCGCGGGCGTCGAGACGCTCGAGTGAACGATACTGGATTGCCTCGGCGACGTGTTCTGTCGCAATCTCCTGGCGGCCGGCAAGATCGGCAATCGTCCGCGCTACACGCGCGATGCGATCGAGCGCACGGGCTGAGAAGTGGCGCTGGGCGCAGGCGGTGGCGAGCAATCGCATCGCGCTTTCATCTAAGCGGCACAATGCGCGTACCGCGTGTGCGGGGATGTCGGCATTGCAGAAGTAGCCGCTGTCTTTGAGACGCGTCTGCTGTCTTGACCGTGCCTGCTGCACGCGCTCGCGAATCGTGAGGCTCGATTCGGCCGGTTCGCGCTTGACCATATCGTCGAATGGTACGCGGCGAATCTCGATCTGCAAGTCGATGCGGTCGAGCAGCGGTCCAGAAAGCTTTGCAACGTACTTCGCGACGGCGCTTTCGTCACAGCGGCACTCGGCCGAGCGCGTGCCGCGATAGCCGCATGGGCACGGATTCATCGAGGCGACGAGCATGAAACGCGCGGGATAGCAAAACGTTCCGGCGGCGCGCGCGATCGTCACCGTTCCCTCTTCGAGCGGCTGACGCATCACTTCGATCGCCGCGCGATTGAATTCGGGCAGCTCATCCAAGAAGAGCACGCCATGATGCGCAAGCGAAATTTCACCGGGCTTCGCGACGCCGCCGCCGCCAACCAACGCTGTTTGGCTAATGGTATGGTGCGGAAAGCGAAACGGTCTCGTCCGCACGATTCCGGGATTCGCGCCGAGCAAACCGGCAACGCTGTAGATCTTCGTGACTTCGAGCGCTTCATCGTTGCTCATCGGCGGCAGTATCGACGGCAAACGGCGTGCCAACATCGTTTTTCCGCAACCGGGTGGACCGACGAAGAGGACGTTATGTCCGCCGGCCGCGGCGATTTCGAGCGCGCGCTTGGCTCCGTATTGACCGCGCACGTCCGAGAAATCAGCGCCAATCGTTTTCTGGGTGACGTGAAGCGCTGGCCTTGCCTGCGTCCGCCACTGCGAGCCATTTCCGATCGCGGTTGCAACCGCTGACTGAAGCGAATCCACGGCGTAGAGCTCGATGCCGTCGACGAGCGCGGCCTCATCGGCATTCGTATTCGGGACGATCAACTTGTCGAAGCCGGCGTTGCGCGCGCCCAAGACCATCGGCAAGATTCCGTTTACGGGGCGCAGGTTGCCGTCGAGCGCCAGCTCGCCAAGAGCGGCAAACTGCTGCAGTTGCAATCGGTCGATCTGCTCGTCGATTGCTAATAAAGCTAACGCGATCGGAAGGTCGAACGCCGGCCCTTCCTTTCGGATATCCGCGGGAGAGAGATTGACGAGCAGTCGCCCCGCCGGATAGGCAAAGCCGGAATTGAAGATCGCCGCGCGCACGCGTTCGCGCGATTCGTTGAGCGCTCGATCCGGCAAGCCGATGATTGCGAGTCCGGGCGAACCGGGCGAGCTGTCCGCTTCGACACGTACGACATAGCCTTCGATTCCTTGCATCGCAGCGGAGAACGCGAGTGAGAGCATGGCACCTCCAACCCGCTCCTCTGCGATTATCGGCCGACTCGACAAGGGAAGAAGGTGAAAAAAAGGAGCGACCGCCGATGTCCGACTCGACAAAAGCCGACAAAGTTCGCGCCTTGTTCAAGGCTTTTCTATCACAAGATCGCGAGGTTGCCGATCGGTTGCTAAGCGCTCGATTTACATTTACGAGTCCTTATGACGACGCGATCGACAAGTCAGCCTACTTCGAAAGATGCTGGCCGAACAGCAAACATCTGAAGTCGCACGTCATAGAGAAAATCTTCGCCGAGGGCGACGGAGCGTTCGTTCTGTACCGTGCGACGACGACCGACGGAAAAGAATTCCGTAATACCGAGTTTTTCGAATTCGATGGCGAGCAGATCAGGAGCGTAAACGTCTTCTTCGGCGCTACCTACAAGAACGGATCATTCGTTAAAGAGAGTGGCTAATTGTCGTCGTCCGTAAAGTGCGCGTAACAGTGCGTGCCGTCGCAAAATGGCTTGTTCTTCGATTGTCCGCAGCGGCACAGCGCGTAATGCTCGCGCAACGCGCCTTCGTTCATCGGCTCCCCCTCGAGTTCGATTCCACCGCACACATAATAACTGGCGTTATGTGAGACGAAGATCTCCGGATCGCGCTCCTCACCTTGGTACTGCTCGCCATCTTTGATGAAACCAAGCGCGCCTGACGGACACTGGCGGACGATTGCTTCGATTTCGTCGGCGGTCGCGCCGCCGGGTGTGACGAACGGATCACCTTCGTGATGGAAGACGGCGGGCAGATGATCGGTACAATTGCCAAAGTGACAGCACGTTCCACGGTTATCGAGGACGATGATCTCTGCGGCCTCGTATCGATCGGCACGATCGGGCGTACGGTCCGGCGACTTTGCGCTCGAAAAGCCGATGCGCGCATGAGTGCCGTCGCAGTACGGTTTGATGCTGGAGCCGCCGCAGCGGCAGAGTGCAACGATCGGGCGTACGCCAAGCGTTTCGCCGAGCGAGTTTGTCAGTTTCTTGAGGTTACGCACGATGTAGGGACCATCAACTTCCGGCCGGATCGTGGTGCGTGACGTGCGGGCATGTGCATCGGCGCGACACGTCTTCGCAAACTGCGGCGGAATGAACGGCGTCAAATGCTCGGCCACGGATTCGAGAGCGGCCGCCGCCTCCTGAACCTCCTGCGGCACCGTTTCCTCTAGCGATAAATGAGTGAGCCGCGTAGCTAAATCGTAGAGCCGCTCCAAGAAGAAGATCCAGGCCGCGGTTTTGTGCGCCAACAAATCGATGTTCCCGGTAATGCCGAACGTTGGGCCGGCGCTTTTTCCGGGATACTCCGGACCGGCGGGCATCTTAGCGAGCGCCTCGCCCAGCGGGCGCAACCCCGACGCCATGATGCGTAGCGTTCCGCGCGCCAGCAAGCGCATCTCATCTTCGGTTTCACCGCCGTGCGCAAAGAATCGCGCGAGCATCATCAGCATCAAATCGTAGGCGCTGTTGAACAGGGCGGCCAGTTCCTGCGCAATCGGATCGGTGATGCGATTCGTACCCGAAACGGTGCCGACTCCGCGCGTCGTCGGATTTGTTATCAAAGGACGGAAGGGCTCGAAATTGCGTCCTTCTAGCGCGGCTTTCTTCGAAAGCGCTTCGTATTCGGTGCGAATCGAATCAAAAACGCAAAAATGTGCGTCCGGATGTTCGGAGGTCGGCGATTCGCCCTGCTCGACGATCATTTCAATCGCCTTGCAGGCCGACGCGGCGTCGACGACCTGGACGAGTTGCTTCGGCAAGTCGAGATAACGCGGGTTCGCTTGCACCGCCGGATCGCCGATGAACAATTTGTCCGGCGGAATTCGCGTAAACGCCGATTCTATTTTGTGGTAGAACTCACCGACCGTCTTGAAGTCGATGTCGAAGGGCTCGATCATGTTCTGTTGTCGGATCAATTCGAGCTGATCGGAATCGCTAACCGTGCGTGCGCGAATCTCGTCGTATTGCGCCATCCGCTCGGGCGGAAGAATTCCCGGCTCGGGCATCTCGTAGCAAACGAAGCGTTCGATCAGCGCTTGGGACATCGGTTCGAGCGTGATCTCGATTCCGAACGGAAACGTCGAGGCCGGCAAAGGGAAGTTCGAACGACCGAAATGCGGTGCGCCGCCGACGGCCGTTAAAATATTGGAAACCTGCCCGAGGTGTAGCATCTCCTCGACCGCGACTTGTGCGATCTTGCGTTTCCAACCGCGAATCGCGCCCAGCTCCTCGGCGGTCAAGCCGCCTTCATCCAATCGCGTTTTGATCGAATAACCGGCGTACAAATACGAGCATGCAAGATCGTGTTCGAGTTCAGATGCGCGCGTCAGGAGATAGAGCAACTCCTCGCGCGTTTCGACCGGTGATACTTGACTACGAAGAGCGACGGCCATAAAGGCTAGAACAAGGGTTTGAGCACCAGGGTGGCACTCAGGAAAAAGATATCAACAGGTGCGGATAAATAGCCACGCGTAGTCAGCGTTCTGCCATAGCGGAGGAGATAACCTTGGGCCAGAGCCGTTTTCTCGTCGGTGCGTTCATCGGGTTGATTGCGTTCTCGGGGTGCTCGAACAAGTCGTCGTCTGGGGCTAACGTTACCGGAGCCGCAAATGCGACGAAAACGATCGGCGTTTCGATCCAAAACCGTGAAGCGCAATTCTACCAGGACATGGTCGCCGGCATGACGTCGGCTGCCAACAAATACGGTTATAAGCTGATCGTCGTCGACGCGAACCGCGACAACCAACGGCAGCAATCGCAAGTCGAGGATTTCATTTCGAAGAAGGTCGATGCGATCGTCCTGACGCCGTACGACTCACAGGCAATCGGTAGTGCGATCGTCGAGGCCAACAACGCGAAAATCCCCGTCTTCACCGCGGACATCGCGAATACGGCGAAACAAGGCGTCGTCGTCGCGCACATCGCTTCCGACAACGTGCAGGGCGGCGAGCAAGCCGGCAAACTGATGTGTCAAGCGCTGCCCGGCAAAGTCGGCTCCATCGCCATCATCGATGAACCGGAAGTAACGAGCGTGCAAGATCGCGTCAAAGGCTTCCGGATGGCGGTCAAGCAGTATTGTCCGAATGTGACGATCGTTGCAGATCTGGATGCCGGCGGCGATCGGCAGAAAGCCAACTCGACCGTCGGCGATATTTTGCAATCGCATAAAAACTTGAAGGGCATTTTTGGAATCAACGACGACTCCGCACTCGGCGCTGTCGCGGCGATCAAGGCCGCCAACTTGAGCGGCATCACCGTCATTGGCTACGATGCGACGCCTGAAGCGCGCACGGCGATCAAGGCCGGTGACATGTATGGCGACGCGATCCAGTATCCGGATCAGATCGGCAGCAAGACAATCGACGCGATTCACGACTCCTTTGCCGGCAACAAGCCGCCGGCGCGTGTGACGGTGACCGTCGGAACGTATACCAAAGCCAACGCCAAGTAACAACGGCGTGCCGGCCCCGCTACTCGAGATGCGGGACATCGGCAAATCCTTTCCCGGCGTGCGTGCGCTCGACGGAGTTACCTTGCAGCTTTACGCCGGCGAAGTGCTCGCGCTCGTCGGTGAAAACGGTGCCGGCAAGTCGACGCTCATGAAGATCCTCTCCGGCGCGCAGCCGGCCGATCGCGGCAGCATCTTGATCGATGGGCGCGAGGTACACATCACCGGCCCGCGGGACGCCGAGCGCTTGGGCATCGGCATGATCTACCAGGAGTTCAATCTCGTGCCGGCCCTCGACGCAATCGAAAACATTACGCTCGGTGACGAACCGTGCAGTGGCATCTTTCTCGATCGCAAGAAGGCCGCTGAGGAAGCATCGGCGATTTTGGCCGAGCTTGGGATCACGATCCCCGTCGATGTAGAAGTCTCGCGACTCTCCGTAGCGCAGCAGCAGATGATCGAAATTGCTAAAGCGTTACGCAAGCACGCGCGGATCATCGTAATGGATGAGCCGACCGCGACGCTGACCGAAAATGAGATCGAGAAGCTCTTCGCGCTCATCAAACAGCTCACCAGCACCGGCGTCGGCGTCGTCTACATCTCGCACCGGTTGGAGGAGCTGCCACGGATCGCGGATCGGATCACGGTGATGCGCGACGGACGCGCGATCGAGACGCGCAAGATCGCAGACTTTCCGCCGGAGGACGTGATTCGAGCGATGGTCGGGCGCACGCTCGAGGCGCATTTTCCCGATTTGCCGCCCGTTAAGGCCGATGCTCCGGTGGTCTTATCGGTCCGCAACTTGGTGCGTCACCCGGCTGTGAATGACATCAGTTTCGACGTGCGAGCGGGAGAGATTCTCGGCCTGGCGGGGCTCGTCGGCGCCGGCCGCACCGAGACATTGCGCGCGATCGCGGCTGCGGATGTTCCGCAGAGCGGCGAAGTCGACATTCGCGGCCATCGCTTGGCCGCACATTCGCCACGCGATTCAATCCGCGCGGGTGTGGCATTCATCACCGAGGACCGCAAGACGCAAGGGCTCATTCTCGGAATGACCGTGCGTGAAAACATCACGCTCGCGCATTTGGACGAATTCGTCAACCGTGAGTTCTTAATCGACCGCGCTAAGGAGACGGCCGTCGCGAGCAAATACATTGCCGAGCTGCGCATCCGCACTCCGAGCGACGAGCAACTCGTACGAAACCTCTCGGGCGGCACGCAGCAAAAGGTCGTGCTGGCAAAGTGGCTTGTTGCTAATGCCAGCGTCTTTTTATTTGATGAGCCGACCCGCGGCATCGATATCGGATCGAAATCGGAGATCTACCATTTGATGATCGAACTTCTGCAGCGAGGCGCAACGATCGTGATGGTATCGAGCGAGTTGCCGGAGGTGCTCGGCATGTCGCACCGCATTCTCGTCATTCGCGAAGGCCGCATTGCGGCTGAATTTTCGCGTGATCAAGCAACGCCCGACAAGATCATCGCCATCGCAACGGGCACGGTGGCCGCTTAATGGCGGCCTTTCGACAACCTCAGGGTGACACAGAAGTTAAAACCGTTTTAACTGAGGCGGCGGAACAAGCCCGCGTTCGCCAAACGCGGATGTACTGGCTGCGGATCGCGCTTGCAATTGCCGCCTTGCTGGTTATCGTCATCCTAGTCAACTGGGCGGCGGGCGGCTCATTCTTGGAGCCGAGCAACTTGATTCGCGTCCTGCGTCAGATCACGTATCAAGCGATCTTGGCCTTTGGACAGACGTTCGTCATCATCACGGCCGGGATCGATCTCTCGGTCGGGTCGCTCGTTTCGCTAACAGGCGTTGCGATGGCGCTCTTTGCCAACGCCGTTCCATTTCATGGCTTTGCGCTGATTCTCGCGACGCTGCTCTTCGGCGTCGCTGTCGGCGCAGCGTGCGGCTTTATCAATGCGATCCCCGTCGTACGGCTCAACTTGCCGCCATTCATTACGACGCTCGCCATGATGTTGATGGCGGTTGGTCTTTCATATAAGCTCTGCCACGGCCGGCCGGTCGCGTTGCAGTCGACTGATTTCTCACACATCGGCTACGGTTTGTTCCTCGGCGGCCTGTTTGACCGGCTGCACCTGCCCGGCATTCCCGTTGTCGTCATCTGGATGATCGTAATAGCGATCGTCGCGTCGGTTTTGCTGATGCGGACACGCTTCGGCCGCTACGTCTTTGCATTGGGCGGGAATGAAGAGGCGGCGCGTCTTGCCGGCATCCCCGTCGCGCGTGTTAAGACACTCGTCTACGTGATCAGCGGCACGTGCGCCGCGATCGCGGGTTTCCTTTTGATGGCGAACTTCTCGTCCGGCTCACCAAACACCGCAACCGGCGACGAGTTGCTGGAGTCAATTGCGGCCGTCGTCGTCGGCGGCACAAGTCTGATGGGTGGACGCGGGAGCATCGTCGGGACGTTCTTTGGCGCGCTGCTCATCGGCGTGCTCTACAACGTGATGAACTTGCTTGGCATCGAGTCTTACACGCAGAAGATCGTTCTCGGCGCGGTCATCCTCTTGGCAGTGGTGCTGGACGAGCTTCGGAAGCGCTATTTAGCCCGAACCTAAGCGCTCCAAGGTGTGGTGCGTGAACTCATTCTCAATGTTGCCGGTGTTGAGCGTCGTGATCGGCTCAAAGAGCATCACCTGGCATTCGTCTTTCGCAGCAGGGCAGTGTTCGACGCCGCGCGGGATGATGATGAACTCGTTCTCACCGACGTAAACGTCGCCGTCGCGTAGCTTCATCGTGAAGCCGCCTTTAAGCACCAGGAACATCTCGTCTTCGTTTTCGTGATGATGCCACGTAAATGGCCCTTGAAACTTGACGAGCTTCACATACATATCGTTGACGGTGCCGGCGATCTTCGGCGCATACGCCTCGTTAAAGCGTCCGAAGGCGTCTTGCAAGTTAACTTTTGCAATCATCGGTTTCTCCTAACGCTCGGCGACTTGCAGCGCCTGTTCGTCGACGAGCAGCGTGCCGTGCTTTCCTTCGACGCCAATTAGGACGTCGCACTTCGCATAAGCGGAGATCGTTTCGATCGTATGACTGAGCGGTGCGCCGGTATACTTGCCCTCGCGGAACGATCCGAGCATGATCAAGTGCGCTTTCTCTTGGCGAGCGATGTCGAGCACCGCTTGACTCGTCTGCCGCGCGTGGATCATCTCGGTTCGCAAGTTGACGCCGTACTTATTCGCAATCGTCTCCGCTGCGGCTAGTGCATCCATTGCGATGCGCTCCTCGTGGGGCATTGCAGCGTTCGGCGGGAGCGTGAAGGGAACTTCGATGACATAAAGCGCGAGCAGATGCGATTTTTCTCCGCGCGCTAACTTCGCCGCCAGAGCCATCATGTGCGACGAATCGATTTCCGGCGAGAAGACGA
Source organism: Vulcanimicrobiota bacterium (assembly GCA_019245275.1). Lineage (GTDB taxonomy): Bacteria > Vulcanimicrobiota > Vulcanimicrobiia > Vulcanimicrobiales > Vulcanimicrobiaceae > JAFARW01. The sequence goes on along the minus strand of JAFARW010000185.1, from coordinate 9,372 downwards.
CGATCAAGCTGCCGACGAGACGCTCGAGCTCATGTTCGGCCCGCTGCGCGAGCTTTTGAACGTAGGACGGTGCCGGATGGACCATCCACCATAGCGTTGCCCCGATCGCTCCAGCGATGAAGAGCGCGATGATCATGCCCGCGACCGTCACGTGAATTTGACCGGTCATGACTCGACTCGCATTCGGCGCGCCCTGACGTAGAACGCTAAACGGTAGCCACCGAAGGCGATCAAAACGAGACCGAGGACAACGCCTCCGAAGAGCTCGCGATGTAACCCGAACCGCAAAAGACGGACGATGATCGCGATCCCAAGAGCGATGTAGAGAAACGAAAATGCGAAGCGCGTTTGATTCATCTTTGGCGGGCCTCTTCGCGGCGGCGTTCGCTCTCTCGCAAGTTGTTGGTGTATTCGTCCATCAGTTCGAGCTCGCCTGATGCGCGCAGGATGTCGACCTGGGCGACGCGCCAGTTATGGCGTTGCGAGCGCCAGATCGGCAGCCCTTTTCGGTAGCGGTAGATCAAGTAACCGATCAGTCCACAAATCAACCAGGCTGGTCCCGCGAACCGACCGATCTCATGTGTGATCATGGTGAAAACCAGGATCGACCCGATTCCGATAAAGCCGATGACGCCGACGATTGGAAACTCGACGCGTTCGCCGCGAATTTGCATCGGAATATTGAACGGAATCTTAAACTTTCGCGGGCTCAACGGGTCGTAGAGCCGCAGCGCGATCAGCGCGATGAAAACGAACGAGTAACTCGTCGCCGCTCCAAAGGCATAGAGGTCGCCTAAGAACGTGATGCCGTCCTCGCCGTGAAAGAACTTCCGGTAGATCATCGCCGCGTGGGTATTGAGACTCGGCAGCGCGGCGAAAATTAACTCGACGATCGCGACAAGCGTAAATGCGATGATCGAGGCAGCCGGCGTGCGAAAACGGCCGTGCACCCGCTGGAAGAATGAGGGCAATAGTTGCGTCGTGCTCATCGCGTAGGCGATTCGCGAGCTGCCGAAGACGCCCGAGTTGCTCGAGATCAACAGCAAGATCGAACCCAACAGGGGAACGTACAACGCCGCGAGCGCGCCATAAAACGGCACGTACGAAGCGAGTACCGCAACTGCTTTGCCGTTATTCTCGCCGTTGCCGAGGTACGCCCAGAGCGGGACATTGTGCCCGTGCATCATCGGCGCCGGCGGCGCGCCGTGGCCGCTCCACGGCTGCATGCCGAGAGCCAAGTTCGAATACGACAACGCGAAGATCAAGATCGTCAGAATCAGACTGATCGAAGTACGCGGGATGATTGAGGCCGGACGTTGCGTCTCTTGTGCCGCCTGCGAGATCGATTCCAACCCGACAAACGAAATGATTGCAAGCGACACTCCATTCATCAGCTGAAACGTCGTCGGCCAAGAGGTCTGCATCGTGTGGATCAGCAGCTGCGGATTGAATGCGAAGAAGAAACCGAAGAAAAGAATTGCCGTCTCACTCACGACGTCGAGGCCGCTGACGATGCCGTTAAACGCGGTGCTTTCGCGAATGCCGATTACATTAAGCAAACAGAGGCCGCAAATCAGGAGCAACACGACGACGAAATGCGTGACCGGGTGAGGCACGGTTAGAAGCTGCGGAACCAGTTGGCTTAGGTAATCGACGCAACTCCATGCGAAGAGCGTGATGTCGATCGTAAAATCCAGCAGTACCGCCCAGCCGGCGATAAAGCCGAAGATGTCGCCCAGGCCGCGTAAGACGAAGTACTGACCGCCGCCGGCGACCGGGTACGTTGCTGCGAGCTCGGTGTACGCAAGACCGATGCAAACATAGACGAGTCCGGCAAAGAGAAAGGCGATGTTGGAAGCGCCGGCAGCCGCGCCGAGGACGAGCCCCAGGCCGACGAAGATATCCGCGCCGACATCGGAGTAGCCCCAAGCAAAGGAGCCCCAGGGCTTGACGGCTCTGCGCAGCTGCGGCTTGCGCTTTTCGACTACGCGAGCTTCAAGTGACACGGTGTTTTAAAAAGCGTTGCGGTGCAGGGCCATACGTTCGCCGTCGATGGCAATGATATCAAAGCGAGCCTGGGCATTAGGCGCAAAAAACTGAAGATAATCTGCGGCGAGACGACGTAGACGCGCGCGCTTGCGCGCATCGACGCCCGTTATCGCGCTCCCGAAAGAGCGTGTCGTGCGCAGCTTGACTTCGATGAACACGATCTGCTCGCCGTCCTTACAGACGAGGTCAATCTCTCCTTCGGGAAGCCGAACGTTCGTTGCGACAATTGAAAAGCCGCATGCTCGTAAGAATGCGGCTGCGCGTGCTTCCCCGGCGTTGCCTTTAGTCTTCGCCGATCGCAATCGCTGAGAGGTCGAGTTGCAACTGTGCATCGCGCACGCGCCAAAAGGCCGTGCGATGGTGGACGCTGGGACCATGCTCTTTGAGTGCCGCAATGTGCGTCGGCGTCGCATAGCCCTTGTGTTCGGCAAAACCATAACGCGGCTCGATACCGTGCAGCTCGACGAGCAGCGCATCGCGATGCACCTTCGCGACGATCGATGCCGCCGCGACAGTCGCACACTTCGCATCGCCTTTGATGACGGGCTCCTGCGGGCAGGTCGCGTAAGAACGGATGCGCACCGCGTCGGTCAGCAGATAGTGCGGCGTCACGCACAACGATGCGAGCGCTCTCTCCATGGCTAAGATGCTTGCCCAGTAGATATTAATGCGGTTGATCTCTTCTACGCTTGCAACGCCGACTGCCCAAGCCGTGCATTGCGCTTTGATCGTCGCGGCGAGCTCGAGGCGTAACTCCGCGCGCACCTGCTTGGAATCGTTGAGACCGCGCAACATCAGCGGACCATCGGTTACGACGCAAGCCGCCACGACCGGGCCTGCCAAAGGGCCGCGGCCTACTTCGTCGATGCCGCCGACGTAGATATAGCCGCGCTCGCGCGCGCGTTCTTCGTAGCGATGCAGGCGATGCAGCCGCCGCCGCTCGCGCTCGTATGAGTTGCGGGCCTTACGCTGCTTTTCCGTCATCCGCCGGCGCTTCGAAGCTGATTCGGCCGAAGGTGCCGTCATTGAGAGCTTTGATATACGAGCGAGCCGCGTTGTGCAAGTTGCCCTCGGATCCGCGCGGCGCCATGCCGCGACTGCGCGCAAATTCGGAGAGGTCGGGGATTTTTCCGTCTCGGGCTGGGTGTCGCTTCAGCCACGCGGTGAAGTGCGCGATGGCTTCCTCGGGATCGTAACGCTGCGGCGGAATGGCGCCCGTGATCGCAAGCATCCATTGCGATTGCTTGGATTCGATTTTCGGCGCCAAGATGCCGGGAGTATCCATCAATTCGAGCGACGGCTCGATCCGAAACCACTGAACGCCGCGGGTGCGGCCGGGCCGATTTTCGGTCGCGGCAACCGCGCGCCGGCAGAGGACGTTGATGACCGTCGACTTTCCCGAGTTCGGAATGCCGACGACGATCGCGCGCTGTTGCGTCTCGGAGCGGCGCGTCTTTGCAAGCCGCTGCAGCTCCGCCGCGATCTTCTTGACGCTCTTGGACTCTTTGGCGTTGATCGCCACTGCGGATTGGCCGATTCGTTCAAAGTACATTAGCCATTTCACGGTGGTCTGCGGTTCGGCAAGGTCATCGCGCGTTAAAACAATTAGGCGCGGGCGACGCTCGCTGATCCTCTTGAGCACCGGGCTCATTCCACTATGGGGCACGCGAGCATCGACGACTTCAACGATCACGTCGATCATAGCAATTAGCTGCTCGACACGCCGCATTGCCGCCGCCATGTGGCCGGGATACCACTGGATGTGGCGGTCGAGCTGCGCGCTCATAATGCGCCGACCCGTGCCGGCGGCCAGATTCCAGCGATGGCCTTGCCGATTACTTGATTCTGATCGACAAAGCCCCAAAAACGTGAGTCGTCGCTGTTCGCACGGTTGTCGCCGAGAACGTATAACATTCCGGTCGGGACCGTGACCGCGGAGAAGGTTCGGCGATCGGGAAAGCGGACGTAAGGTTCGCTCAGCCGTGCACCGTTGACGTAGACCGCGCCCCGAATGACATTGATTCGGTCTCCCGGCAACCCGATGACACGCTTCAAATAGACAGACGGGGCAGAGCGTTCATGGCGAAACGCGACGATGTCGCCGCGTGCCGGGTGGCCGATTCGATACGCGACGGTGTTGATCAAGACATACTCGCCGGACATAACGTACGGCTCCATCGAGAGCCCTGAGACCTGCGGCGCGCGCATGAAGAATGCAAACGCGAGAACTCCAAGGGCGGCGATTTGCAACGAAATGCTTGCCACCGAGCGCCAGTGCAGTTGCCGAGGCACGGAACTCTGTTCGCGTTAACGCGACGACGTTCTTTTAGCGCAAAATGCGGATGCGGTTAGGCGGCCAGAACAGCAGAAATGCGCGGCCGGTGAATCCTGCTCGGTGTCCTTTGTTCGGTCCCGCGGCAAAATCGCCGCGCAGTTGCGCAAAACCCCATTCGTGTGAGTCGTCGGAGTTATTGCGATTGTCGCCCATCATGAAGTAGTAGCCGTCCGGAATGCGATCGGGAGCCTGCCAGGCCGAGCGCGGCGGGACGTTAGCCGACACCGGATCGAGCGACGTTCCATTCACGTAGATTCCGTAATTCTTGATGTCGAGATCGTAGTCGGGTTTCTCGGATGTGTAGGGCTCTTTGAGCGCCATCCCGTTCCGATAAACGACACCATGGTGGACGGCCAGACGGTCGCCGGGCGTCCCGATCAGGCGCTTTATGAAATCGCTCTGTGATGGAATCGGCGGAGGGAAGACGACGATGTCGCCATGTTGCGGCCGCACAAAGCGATATTCGAATTCGTTGACGAGCAAGACGTCATGGATTTGAAGCGTGGGCTCCATCGAAGCCGACGGAATGTAAAACGTTCGTACGACGAACGTGATCAAGAAGAGCGCGACGAGCCCGGCGACGATGAATGCATCCAGATACTCGCGGATGACCGAAACGGTCGAGCCCCGGCGCTTGGCGGCGACAGTCAAGGGGCGCACGGAAAGAACGAGCCGGGCCACTGCAAAGACACAGATCAGGCCGAGCAATTGAAGTGGTGTCAGGGCGATACTAACGGAGGACTTTCTTCTCTTGAATGCGCGCGGCTTTGCCGACCTTCTCGCTCAAGTAGTACAAACGGCTGCGTCGCACGACGCCTCGTTTGGTGACCTCAATGCGCTCTACGCGCGGGCTGTGCAGTAAGAACGTCTTTTCGACGCCGACGCCGTGTGCGACGCGGCGGATCGTGATCGACTCGTTGGCGCCTCCGCCTTTACGGACGGTTACGACGCCTTCGAACATCTGGACGCGTTCTTTGCCGCCCTCGGTGATTCTGGAGTAGACCTTAACCGTATCGCCCGGACGAAAGTCCGGGATCGAGGGCTTGCATTGCTCGCGGTTGAGGATGTCGATGACGTTCATGTGCTGCTCTTAAGGTAGTAAAAAAAGTTGGCCGGCAACCGGACAACTCTCGGATGATACCATCCGGCGGACGGCTGGGCAAGGGAAGTTCCCCTAGCCCATGTCGGGGCGGCGGGCCCGCGTTCGGGCCCGCGAGGCTTCGCGACGCCATTCGGCGATCTTCGCGTGGTCCCCGGAGAGGAGCACCTGCGGGACGTCGACCCCGCGAAAGCGCGGCGGTCTAGTGTATGCCGGATGGTCGAGCGAATCGCCGCTAAAGGACTCCTGACTGACCGATTGCTTGGGCAACGTCCCCTCGACGAGACGTACGGTCGCGTCGAGGATCGCAAGCGCCGCAATTTCGCCGCCGGTCATCACGAAGTCGCCGAGAGAAAGCTCTTCGAGCGGATAGAGCGCGCCGAGCCGCTCATCGATGCCTTCGTAGTGGCCGCAGACGATGATCAAGCGATCGAGTCGGCTGAGCCGCGCGGCGTCATCCTGTTCGAAGTGCTTGCCGGCCGGTGACGGCAGGACGATCGCGCGGCGCTCGTTTGGAGGCGCCGCGGCGACAATCTCGTCCAAGATCTTTGCGAGCGGCTCGATTCGCATGACCATCCCAGGGCCGCCGCCGTACGGGCGTTCGTCGGCGCGTTCACCGGATTCGAGCGCGTCGAGGATGTTGTGATAATGGACATCGACCATCCCACCCTCAAGCGCGCGTCCGATGATCGACAGCCCGACAAACGGCGCAAAGACTTCCGGAAAGAGCGAGACGATATCGATCGCAAACACTACAGATGTGTTCAACCTGAGCAAAGTCGCGGCATTTTTTGGCGTTCGCGCTCCGTCACCGTTCGAGCGCGCGGTCAGGTTGATAGACGTGGGCGAATTCGCGCGCGCCGAGGCCGAATTGAGCGCGCTGCTAGCCACAGAAGATTCCGGCGATCGTGCGAGCATCTTCAATAAGCGTGGCGTGGCGCGCGTGCATCAGGGACGACATGGCGATGGTCTGAACGATTTCAATGCGGCTTTGGCAATCCACCCCGCGTTCGCGCCGGCGCTGGTCAATATCGGCAATCTGCTGCTCGAGGGCGGTCAGGTTGAGGCGGCCGTGCGGCAATACGAAGCGGCGCTGCGCGCCGACGACGGACACCGGGCGGCGCATTTTAATCTAGGAGTCGCCTTCAAGAAGCTGGGGCGGCATGCCGATGCGGTTCGCGAGTTTCGACGCGCCGATCGAATCCGGCGCAAGTAGAGCGGTAGCCCTAACGCCTGAACGTGCTTTCCGTCGTCGTTATCTCTTCTAAGTACTCAAAGAGTTGCGGCAGCGTGATGTGCTCGAGCGCCGTGCGCTTCGTGCCACCCTCGCCGTCGTCGCCCTCGTCCCGCAGGTAGCAACGCGACTCGACGCCCGTGTCGGTCTCGCTGATGAATGAAACGGCGAAGCCCTGCCCGGGCGTTTCTTCATAGATGCGCATCATCGCGGGGTTCAAAATTTCGATCGAATGTGTCGGATTGTTCGCATCAAAGACGGTAATCGTCAAATAGTCGCGATTCGTGATTTCGATCGAGCCGCAGACAAAGATGTTCTTGGCCGAAAAGAACTCGTGCCCGCGTTTGTTGCGGCTGGACAGCTCGTAAAAAACGCGATGCGCAACGAAGCGGTGGAGAATCTTCCGCAACGTTGCGAGAGAAGCGAGGGTTTCGGTACGGTTGCCCCGCGTGTAAATGATCTTCAAACGGAAATCGGCCTTTGCTCTAAATTGACCCGGGAAACAGCGGACTTCGGTGCTTGCACGGGTCCGCAGGAGAGCCCTGCCGAACCAGAGGGGCCGCAATGCTTTCGGTGACCGAAATCGCGATCTTAGGGGTCGGCGCGCTGCTCCTCTTCGGGCCGGACCGTCTGCCGGGTATCATGCGCAAGGCCGGCCACGTGATGCGCGACGTTCAAAACACGTCGCAGAGCTTCATTCGCGAGATCGAGCGCGCCGCGGACGAGCACGAAGCAACCGGCGGCGAGCCGCCAACTAGTTAAATATTGAAGTTGCTGCGGATCTCGTTGATCCGCTGCTGCAACGCGTTGCGCGCCTGCGATTGCAGCCGCTGCTTGTGCTCGTCTGGCAGCCGCTGGTACACCATATAGCCCGCTGCGGAGAGGATACCGCCTAAGACACCAATTAGCAGCGCTTTGCCGATTTCGCCTGTGCCTTCGCTCGGTTCATAACTCGTCTTATCTTGTTGAGCATTGCCATAGGTTGAGCCGCCGTACGTGTCTGCGGGCGTCGGTTTAAAGGTATCCGTCATGGTTGCTCCTTTATCGTCGTCAGTTCTTACCCACCTTGTTCGGTGGAGTTACTCCTCGAGCCGGCGGATCGCATACCGGACATAGTCCGGGTAATCTCCGGCGATTCGCTCGATCGCTAGCCGCGCGGTATCGGCAATTGCAGCGACGGCCGGATCCCCGCGTTTGTCTGCCGGCCAGCTCAAGTGAAGATGCCCTTTCGTTTGATGCGCTTCGGAAAGCGCGCGTGCATGTTGCTCGAGTCCAAGCCGCGCCGCCTGTAGAATCGCCGAAACCGCGGCGCAGACGATGTCCTGACCTTCGTCGTCCCACTGCGCATGGCCATCGGCCGAAATAGAAGACAGCCGCTCGTGGCTGTCTTTGAAAAAGGTAACGGTGAGCAGGGCTCGTGCCTTACGGCAGGTCGATCTTCGTGATCTTGATTTCGGTGAACGGTTGCCGGTGGCCGGTCAATTTTCGAACGCGCTTCTTCGGCTTGTACTTGAAGACGAGAATCTTGCGTCCTTTGCCTTGACGCAGCACCGTCCCCGTGACCTTGGCGCCCGAAATCAGCGGCTGGCCGACGGTCGCCTTCGCACCTTTTCCGGCGAGGGCTACGCGATCGAATGTGACGTCGGCACCCGGCTCGGCAGCAATGTCACACCGAATGACGTCGCCTTCGGCGACCTTGAATTGCTTGCCGCCGGTTTCGATGATCGCGTACATAACCTACGCACCTTACCATCGGCTCGCTTGGAGTGTCAAACCGTCCTTGACAAACGGTGTCCGGCCCGGTAAACTCCAGAATAGTCTATAAAATAGACTATTCTAATGGAAGGACCATTTGGCAATGATTACCCGGAAAACCAATCCCCTAGTAGACGGCCCTTTAGCAGAGCTTCGGCCGAACGAAGTCGCACCGCTCGCAATTCGCACAACGTTTGCAGGCTGGGGCCCGCGCATATGAACGCGCCCGAAGCACGGGAACAGCTCGACCTCGTGGATCGAGTCTTAGCCCACGCAGAGCGCACGATCCATCCATCCGGAACGCTTTTTGTGCTGTGGGGTGTCGTCGCAGCCGTTCTCGACCTGACCTTTCAGGCGATCTACTGGTTTCGCGGCGCCTTCACGTGGTGGTGGTTTGCACCCGCCGTTGTGCTTTACGCTGTAGCGCTGACGACGACGATAGCGTATGTCAACCGAGCGCGCCGCTGCGACCGGTTAAGCATCATCGAGGCGCAATACTTGCGCGTGCTTTTCATATCGCTATGCGCTGCCGGCGTGGCTGTCTTCTGCGGCAACATCTTTAATGGCTGGGCTGACGGTGCGATTTGGTCGATCGCGTATGCGATACCGCTAACCTTTATAGGGGTGCAGGGAAATCGCATCGCTCTCGCAGGCGGCATCGTGTTATTCGCCTCGATTCTTGTAGCAAACTTTATTCCCAATGCACCGGGCATCGTGTTGGCTATCGGGATGCTGGTCGGCTATGCGGGCGCCGGCATCGCAATTGAAGCGGAGCGCGCGCGCGCCAATGGATGAGCTGCTGCTCTCCAAGATTCGACTCGGGGCGATAGCGGAGTTATTGACCGCGGAATGGATGACGTTTCCCGCGTTGCAGAAAGCGATCGGTACGACGCAGGGGAA
>JAFARW010000121.1 GCA_019245275.1 Vulcanimicrobiota bacterium | reverse complement strand
AAACGTCTTTCCGCCAAGAAAGGTCCCGGTCGCAAGAACTGCCTGGCGTGCGCGGTACGGACGCCCGCCGGCGCAAGAAACGCCGCCAATGGCGCCATTCTCGACGATTAGGTTCTCAACCAGCCCTTGCTGAATCGTAACTCCCGGTTGACGCAACAATGCAGTAAGCGCGAGACGCATATAAGTGGGTTTATCCGCCTGCGCGCGCAGTGCGTGAACCGCCGGGCCCTTCGACTCGTTGAGCATGCGCACGTGCAGCTCTGAGCCATCGATGAGGCGGCCCATTTCGCCGCCCAGCGCATCGATCTCGCGAACGAGCTGGCCTTTCGCGCTGCCGCCGATTGACGGATTGCACGGCAAGGTGCAAATGCGCGACGGATCGCCCGTTACTAAAAGGGTTTCAACGCCAAGTCGCGCGGACGCTAAGGCGGCTTCGACTCCCGCATGTCCGCCGCCGACGATGATGACGCCGGCGTCATCGCTGGGCATGCAGCTATCTTACCAGACGCTGATCCGCTCTATTTTCCGATGCAGAAGCGTGAGAAGATGCCGTCGAGCAACTCTTCCGTAACCGTGTCGCCCGTCAACTTGCCGAGCACTGCAAACGCATTTTGCAAATCCGGCGCAATCAAGTCGATCGGCATTTGTTCCGACAGCGTCTCCTGCGCATGACGCAATTTCGCGAGCGCACTCGCAACCGCGTCGAGTTCGTGAGCGGCGGCAAGCGTCGGCCGTTGTAAATCCGGCTCGTGTGCGCCCCAACCGCGCTGCGCGATCGCCTCGCGAATGGTCGCTAGCGTCGCTGAATCAAATACGCTGCCGAGAATTGCGTCGGCGAACGTCGCAGGGCGACTGCGATACGCGACTTCTCCTAAATCCGCTTTGTTGAAGAACACGATGCGATCGATTCCGCCGATTGCAGCCAACACGCGAGATAGCGCATCGTCAAGCGACTGCGATGCATCAATAACGACGATTGCCAAACGCGCCCCCGCGAGCGCACGGCGCGTTCGCTCGATTCCCTCAGCTTCGAGTGATTCCACGCTGTTCCGAACGCCCGCGGTGTCGGTCAATCGCACGAGCACGCCCCCGATAACGATCGCTTCCTCGATCGTATCGCGCGTCGTGCCTGGGATTTCCGAAACGATTGCACGCTCTTCACCCAACAACGCATTCAGCAGCGAAGATTTTCCCGCGTTGGGCGGTCCGACGATCGCAACGTCCAGCCCCTCGCGCACGAGGCGTCCAACCTCGGCGTTGGCGATCAGCCCATTCAGAGCGCTTTCAATTTCCGACAGCGCCGAGGCGATACGCGAGCGATCCGGCTCCGCAACTTCGTCGGAGAAGTCGATCGACGCGGCAAGCTCTTCCAATATCGAAGCCAGCAAATCCCTGATGCACCGCACCTCACGCGCGAGTGCGCTATCCATATTAGCAACTGCAGCCCGCGCGGCCGACCGATGTTCCGCGGATATCAGATCTGCTACCGCGCTCGCCGCATGCAAATCCAGCTTACCGTTGAGAAAAGCGCGTTTCGTAAACTCTCCCGGATGGGCCAGGCGTGCACCGCTCGCAATCACCGCGCGCAAGAGCTCCCGCGTCACGAGCGGCGACCCATGCACGTGCAACTCGAGCGTATCTTCACCCGTGTAACTGTGCGGTGCGAGCGAGAGCAGCGCAAGGCCGCGATCGATCAACTCGCCGCGTTCGTCGACAACCTCGCCGTAGGTTGCAACGTGGGGCACCGGCGGATGTTGTCCACGAAAATGCCGGCGCGTGAGTTCCGATACATTCGGGCCGCTGATACGCACGATCGCGATAGCGCCGTAACCGGGCGGCGTCGCAATCGCCGCGATCGTGTCGACTTGCTCGTTCAGTTGTTATCGATGTTCGGGGACCCCATGCGCTTTGCGTATGGGGGGCGGCGAAGGTGCTTGCACCGGAGCGCCTGTTAAACTGTGGGGGCCCCGTTGAACGCAGCGTTCAACGGGGATGAACGACGACACGGCGTTCGGGTTCTACGCCTTCCGATTCTGTGCGAACGTAGGGGCTTTCGGCCAGCGCCAGATGGATGATTTTGCGTTCGGAAGGCAGCATCGGCTCGAGCGGCTGCGGCTTCTTTTCGCGGAGGCACCGTTCGAGCGTGACGAGGGCAATGTTTTTCAGCTGGTCCGCGCGTCGCGCCCGATAGCCCTCCGCATCGATTGTAAAGTACTTGCGGTTGTTGCGAACGCCGACATTCAAGATGTTGTTAAAGACGAGGTTGAGCGCTTCGAGCGTGTTGCCGTGGCGTCCGATCAGCGTCGCTAGTTCGGGTCCATTGATTTCAAAATATTCGCCTTCACTGCGCGGCAAGTACGTGATCTCGATCTGGCTGACGCCCATCTTTTCCAGGATTTCCTCGAGCAGCGCGCGCGCCGGTTTGACGTCATCCGGCTCTTTGCGTGAAGTGCGCGTGCTTGGCGGACGCGGTGAATCCCCGCGACGGCGTCTTTGCGCGCGCGACGTCGCGCGATCAGTTACGTGCTGCGGCTGTTGCTCGTCGAGCGGAAAGTCGTCATCCATATTCACACTCAAGTTTCTAGAAAATGTTAACGGCGCGAGCGGCGGCGACGGCGATTGCGCCGCGAACTCGAGCCGTTCGGGCTGGGCTTCAATTTAACGGGCGCTTCCGGTTCCGGCGCTACGCCTTCCGTGATCGCATGTTCGGAATCCAACACCGAAAGTGGCTGGTGATAACGGCGCAGCAGATAGAGTTGCTGGGCCATCGTGAAGACGTTTAGCGCGGTCCAATAGAGGATCATCGCCGACGGCCACTGCGCGCGAAAGCCAAAATACGCGATCATCGCGGGAGAGAGAATTGCCATCATCTTTTGCGTGCGCGCCTGCGCCGGATCAGTGGCCGGCATGCTCGTGTAACGGACGCTCAAATACATCGTCACGACGTACACCAAAAGCAAGACTAAGTCTGGCGCGCTCAAGCTCGTTGCAAAAACTCTCGGATAGGGTGCCGCGACGGCGGAGCCGATCCACATCCAAGTTGCATGTTGGTAAAGCGCGATGTGTTCTCGGACGGCGTAGTAGACGCTGATGATGATCGGCATCTGAATCAGCAGCGGCAAGCAACCCGCCATCGGATTGACGCCGGCTTGTTTGTAGAGCCCCATCTGCTCTTGCTGAAGTTTGTGCGGGTCGCCCTTGTATTTCGCTTGCAGCGCTTTGAGACGCGGCGCGATCTTCTGCATTCCGACCATCGTCTTGAACTGCGCGGTATTTAGCGGCCAAAACGCGAGCCGCACGAGCAGCGCAAAGACGATCAGGCTCCAACCGAGGTTGTGCACCGGAATATTGATCGCGTTGATGATGTTGCCAACCAGCGTGATAATCGGCACGAACGGATTGGCGAACAAGAAGACGTGCAACTAAAAAATCCTTAACTAAAGGCCCGGCAGTTAGGGCACGGGATCGAAACCGCTCGAACCCCAGGGATGGCAGCGGAGCAGCCGGCCGACGGCAAGCGATACTCCTCGAATCGCACCGTGTTTCGCGATGGCCTCCGCGGCGTACTGCGAACAAGTTGGCTCGAAGCGACAGGCAGCCGGCAAAACCGGTGAGATTAACAGCTTGTATGCGCGCAGTGCGCCGCCTAACACGACTTTCATGGGGTCGCCACCGCGCCGACGAGCTCACTCTTCAACTTGTCAAAACCGAGACTCGCCGCAGTCGGGCGCGCTTCGATCAGCAGCCGGCCTGGCAAGTCGCCTCCTCGAGAGATTTCATCAACGATCGCTAAGATGCGCCGACGGACGCGGTTGCGCGTAACGGCGCCCCCGATCGCCCGGCCTGTCGAGATGCCGACAAGGGCTTGCTTGCCTTGGGCGTTAGCGCGATAGATCGTCAGCGAGCGCGTTGCGATCCGCCGGCCATGGCGGCGCAGGCGCGCAAAGTCGCCCCGCCGGCGCAGGCTCGCAAAGGACCGCATCAGACGGCTAAACGCTTGCGTCCCTTGCGCCGGCGCGCAGAAATCACTCGCCGGCCGTTGCGCGTTGACATCCGCTTCAAGAAGCCATGCACCCGCTTGCGGCGGCGATTGTGCGGCTGAAAGGTTCGCTTCACGAGGGTGCTCCTAAAGGAAGAAAACGGCCGCTCCGCGCGGCCGCCTACAGCCACCTAGTATAGAGGGCCGCCGCCGCGAGCGTCAAGGACAGGAGGCGCCCGGGTAGTGGGTCAATTTGAGGCGCGCCTGCGCTCCGTAGCCCGCTGGCTCGTCGTGGCGGTCTGCCGGATGCTGCGGAGCCTTCTGGCGCATCTCGAAGAATGGCTTGGAATGACCAAGCGGATCGAGATCACGCTTCGGAATCCAGGTTTTGAGCAATCGGACTATGCCCTCGGGACCGTGTTCCTGGATTTTGACGACGAGCGGGCTTTACAGAACCAGAAGGCTCATCTCGTGTCTGAGCTGCGAATCAAGGAGCTCGACACAACAATCGTTCTTGAAAACGAAGCGGGTCAGCACATAGGATTCAACCCCGAATACTACGTCAGCCATCGTGTTGACGATGTAAAAGATTGGGAGCCTCCAGATTGGGCCTTGCCCGAACGTGGCGAGAAAGCTCCCGAACGCGAAACCTAAGCTGCCGCTTCTCCTCGAATAAACTCCGGCAATCGCGCCAAGTCGTGCAGCGTCCAAATGCGATCCGTTAAGCCCGCCTTTATTGCCGGCGTTGTCTTTAGCGTTTGGTGCTTGCGGCAGAAATTGTAGTACATGAAATGCAGGGCGAGCGCTCGATTGAGGTTCTCGGACTTCTTTGAAAAAGCGTTCGTCAGTCGAGTAAAGCGCCGCATCGACATTCGCATCGTAAGGTTTTGCCGTTCAATATACGCGGTCGAAATATGATCCGGATCGGGAGCGCCCCACACCTCAATCTTACGAATGTCTATGACGACGGGCGGGCTGTAGCGCGTGTCTTGATCCTCGACAATATCATGCCCGTAAACTTTGATTTCTTGTCCATAATCGGCGCGATATCCGAAATGCCGTTCAATCGGCTCGTTGTACGCGCTGTGACCGTCAGTCGAGATTTGAACATACGAAGAAATGCGTTTGGACAGATCGCTAATGAAGAGGCGAGCATCGCGGCGTGTTCGTTTTCCTAAGTACCAAGATATAATCAGCTTTGTGTCAGCGTCGATAGCAGTCCACGTCCACATATCACCGAAGCCCTCAACGCCGCGCAGTTCCGGTTTTAAGTTACGTTCCTTAGCGCGGCAGTAAGACCAAATTTCGTCGCATTGGACGCGAACGCACGTCAGATCGCGGAGCGTTTCATCCTGGTAACGATCGCATGCATCGCCAACGTCGGCTAAGAGCCGAAGGACGGTCCCTTTTGCT
>JAFARW010000161.1 GCA_019245275.1 Vulcanimicrobiota bacterium | reverse complement strand
GCGAGTGGATATGCATCGTCACTCGCTCCGTCGCTTCGCACTGGATGCTGTCAACCGGGCCGCCCGCGCCGCCGCCCTTATTGTCGCCGGGTGCGAATGCGGGGTTTCCAACACTTTGATCGGTCAACGTAATCGGCTTCTGGCTCGCATTGGGTCCGGGAGACGGCGTCGCGCCCGCATTTGCATAGTCGCGCCCCTGCTTCCAGCGCAGCGCGCCAAAACCGGCCACGATCAAGACGATTGCGATCGCAAAACCGATGTAGACGATGCGCATCGGATCGCGGCGCGGCGGGCGATGACCGGGCGTTCCGAGACGCGCGTGACGCCGGCGTTCTTGTCGCGTGCTCATGAGACGAGCACCGCGGTGGGATCGAGTCGGCGGTCGTCGCGCAGATAGTTGCTGACGTAATCGGTAACGGCCGTCGCAAGTGGCGTAACGGGCTTCGTGTAGCCGCTGGCGCGCAGATGGTCGATTTCGGCTCTCGTCGAGTACTGATATTTGTCGCGCATGCTCGCCGGCATGTCAATGAACTCGATGCGCTCCGGAACGCGCAGCGCGGAGAAAATCGGGCGCACGAGCTCGAGCCACGTATGCGCCGTGCCGGAGCCGATGTTGTAGATTCCCATGGCACCGTTTTGCGCGAGGTGCAGTGTCATGTCGACCGCATCTTTGACGTAGATAAAATCCCGCTCTTGCTCGCCATCTGCGTAATCGGGACGGTAGCTGCGAAACAGTCGGACAACTCCGCGGTCGCGAATCTGTCCAAAGGCCTTGTGAGCAACGCTGCGCATGTCGCCTTTGTGCTGTTCGTTTGGTCCGAAGACGTTAAAGTACTTGAGGCCGGTGATCCGGTCGAGCCAGCCTTTGCGTTGCGCGTACTGGTCGAAGAGGTGCTTCGAATATCCGTACATGTTCAGCGGACGCAACTCATCGAGCGGTATGTCTTCCGAAAGGCCGGCTTCGCGCGCGCCATAGGTAGCGCCTGACGACGCGTACAGAAAGCGAGCATCTCTTTCAAGCGCCCAGGCTGCAATGTGCTTTGTATATTCGAAGTTATTGCGCATCAAGTATGCGGCGTCCGGTTCGGTCGTTGACGAGCAGGCGCCTAAGTGAAAAATCGTGCGCGCATCGCCATACCGTTGTGGCGATCCGAGGATCGCTTCTTCGAAATCATCCGCGTCAACGTAGTCCGCAAAATGTAGCGGCGCGAGATTTTTCCATTTTTCGTCCGCATGCAAACGGTCAACGACGACGATATCGTCGATCCCGCGCGAGTTCAGCGCCCAAATCAAGGCGCTGCCGATGAAGCCGGCACCGCCGGTGACGATAATTCGCCCCGTATCCAAGGAAATTCCCAAGACGCGTTTTTTGCGACCTGGCGATTGCGAGTCCCTGCGCTCGTGGTGAGGAGCGCTCCGCCTTCACGAGGAAGTGCGGCAGAAATGCTATTGCAGCGCGGAATACTTTGCGCGCTTCTCTTAACATTATGCAGCGCATGCACCCATGGTGCTGCGCCGGTGGGGCGTGGCAAGCTGGTTGTCGCGACGACAATCTCGACACTCGCTTCACTTGCGCAAATGGTCAGTGGCGATCGGCTCGACGTCGTGAACCTCGTTCCCATCGGCAGTTCACCTGAAGATTATCAGCCGACCCCGCAAAACGTCGCTCGCTTGCGCACGGCACGCGTACTGATCGAAAACGGAGCCGGCCTTGAAACGTGGATCTCACACCTGGTCGAGGGAGCGCGCAATCCGCTCCTGCACATCGTTGTCTGTGCGGACGGCTTGCCGGTTAAAAACGGTAACCCACATTTATGGATGGACCCGATTCTCGCGCGTCAATACGTTCGCAAGATCGAGATCGGCCTTGAGCAGATCGACCCGTCCGGGCGGTTTTTTTACCGCGCCAATCTGCGACGGGCCGTTGCGCAGCTCGCCCGGCTTGACCGTTCCGTGCGGCGCAAGATCGAAACGATTCCGCCGCCGAATCGGACGATGATCGTATTCCACAACGCGTGGCAATACTACAACGACCGCTACGGTATCCGTACGGTTGGCGCAATTGAACTTTCACCCGGTCAGGAGCCGAGCCCGCGCTACCTTGCGAACTTGATCACCCTTGCGCGACAATACCGGGTCCGCGCGATTTTCGCCGAACCCGAATACAGCCCGAAACTCGCGCAGATGCTCGCCGAGAACGCGGGAATTCAGACCGTGACCAATCTCTACGATGATTCGCTCGGCAATGACCCTCGCATTCGAGATTACGTTGGCCTGATCACGTACGACACCGACATCATCGTCGGCGCATTGAAGTGATGGCGACCGAAGACGCTGTTTGGCTTCAGGATGTCACGGTCGTGTACGACGGCACGGTCGGCATTGAACGCGTCAGCATCGTGCTACATCCCGGTGAAGTTCTCGGCATCATCGGTCCGAACGGCTCGGGAAAATCAACGCTGCTCAAGACCATCGCCGGCTTGCTTCAACCGGCACGCGGGACAGTTGAAGTGTACGGATGCGATCCACACCGTCTCTCGCCCGGATCGATCGCGTACGTGCCGCAAGTCGAAACCGTGGATTGGAATTTCCCGGCTACGGTTTGGGACGTCGTCGCGATGGCTCGCTTTCCGCGACTTTCACCGTTTCAACGATTCTCGCCGCGCGATCGAGACGCGGTACGCGGCGCGCTAAATGCGGTTCACCTTGAGGAGTTCACCGATCGGCATATCTCCGCGCTCAGCGGTGGGCAGCAGCAACGCACATTCTTGGCGCGCGCCCTCGCGCAAGAGCCGCGCTTGCTGCTTTTAGATGAGCCGGCGACCGGTGTTGATGCGGCGACCGCAGAGACGCTGCGCGTTGTCGTGCGCGACCTCTCGAGCAAAGGCATGCCCGTTCTGATTGCGACGCACGATCTGGAAAATGCGGAGGGGTGGTTCGATTATCTGCTCTTGATCGATAAAGCGGTTGTCGCATACGGCCGTCCTAATGAAGTGCTCTGTTCGAGCGAATTCGAACGCCTCTCCCGCCACCACCATCACGCGCCGGAGATCGTCTAGATGGATTGGCTCATCGCTCCATTCCAGCTCGATTTCATGGTGCGCGGTTTCATCGTGGCTGTTTTGGTGGGGACGCTTTGCTCGCTGATTGGATCCTTCGTTGTCTTGCGGCGGCTGGCGTTCATCGGAGATGGAATAGCGCACGCTTCATTTGCGGGCATCGTGATCGCCTATTTACGCGGCGCGAACTTCTACTTGGGCGCGGCGGTCGTCGCGGTCTTGACGGCGCTTGGCATCGGCTTTGTCCATCGCAAGGCGAACATCTCGCTCGATACGAGCATCGGCGTTCTCTTCACGAGCGCGTTCGCGCTGGGAATCTTTCTGATGAGCCGGCAGCGCAGCTACAGCGTCGACCTTCAGGATTATCTTTTCGGCAACATCTTGGGAGTCACGCATCAGGACTTAATGCTGGTCGTCTTACTGTGCGCCGTCGTCGCGGCGACGCTGTTCTTTTTCTTTCGAGCACTC
>JAFARW010000101.1 GCA_019245275.1 Vulcanimicrobiota bacterium | reverse complement strand
TGAACGCCTTGCCGAGATGAAATACGGAGTAGGTCTGCGGCCGCGAGCGCCGTTCTGCGTCGTCAAAGTGCCGGTGTTTTCGTTTGCGAAAATGCGCGGCGTTGAGACGATTCTTGGCCCCGAGATGAAATCGACGGGTGAAGCACTGGGCATCGATTTCACGTTTGCAGGCGCGTTGCGGAAAGGCTTTGTGGCCGCCGGCATTCGTTTGCCGGAGCTCGGCGGGCACATTCTCGCCACGATTGCGGATCAGTCTAAGGCCGATGCGATCCCGGTCTTGCGCCGCTACGCGAACCTTGGTTTCGCATTGTACGCGACGGAAGGCACGCAAGCCGCGCTTCGGCGCGCCGGAATTCCCGCGCAACGAATCAACAAGATCGCCGGCGGCTCTCCGCACACGCTCGATTTGATAACCTCACGGGCAGTCGATCTCGTGATCAACGATGCCAGCGGCCCGCGGGAAATCAATGACAGTTACCGCATTCGTCGCGCGGCAGTTGAAGCAAATATCGCGTGTCTGACGAGCCTCGATACGGCAAACGCGCTAGTCGATGCGCTCGAAAGCACGGCCGGGCCGCCGCGCACGCTGCAGGAATACCGCGCGCTCGAGGTCGCGCT
The DNA here is from genome assembly GCA_019245275.1 of Vulcanimicrobiota bacterium. GTDB lineage: Bacteria > Vulcanimicrobiota > Vulcanimicrobiia > Vulcanimicrobiales > Vulcanimicrobiaceae > JAFARW01. Next base: position 8,183 of record JAFARW010000101.1, on the reverse strand, counting down.
CCGGTGACGAACCGCGTCATCGCACAGCTACGCACGCTATTCGTTGCTCTGTTCACGATTTTGCTCTTGCGGCAGCTCTACGTGCAACTGATTGCAGGGCCGTCATACGCCGCGAAGTCACACAACCCGCGGCATGCATTGCTCTCGGAGCGCCGTGGGCGAATTCTCGCAAGTGACGGTACGGTGCTCGCGCAAACCCTACACAAGCATCGCGTCTATCCGTTCGGCCCGCAGCTAGCCCAGGCAGTCGGCTACGTTTCGTTGCGTTTCGGCGCATCCGGAATCGAGGCGGCCTACGATTCGGCGTTAACGCCGCCGGATACAACCGGCGATCCGATTTCACAAGCCGTTGAGATTTTGCAATCGTTCACCGGCCAAAGTACGCCGGCATACGGTGCGGATGTCGTCACGACGCTCAAAATGCCGATCCAAACTCTTCTCGCATCGGAGCTTGCGCAGCATGCGCGGGGCGCGGGAATCGTGATCGATCCACGCAGCGGCGCGGTCTTGGCGATGGCCAGCGTCCCAAGTTTCGATCCAAACACAATCGAGGATACTTTTCCGCAACTTGCGCATGCCGAGAACAGCCCGCTCGTGAACCGGGCGACCGATGGCCTCTATCCGCCCGGTTCGACTTTCAAGATCGTTACTGCAGCGGATGCATTGGACAGTGCCGCGGTAACGATGGACTCGACGTTTGAGGATCCGGGCTACTTCGTGATCGGCGATTATGTGGTGCATGATAATGAAGGCGAGGCAACGGGAGATCTCGATCTGACGGGCGCCTTCGCGCAATCGAGCAACGTCGACTTCGCACAGATCGCCTTGCGTTTGGGAGCTGACCGGTGGTACGAGTATGCTCAGCGTTGGGGCTTGGGGACTTCGCTTGATTTCCAGCTCCCGGCTGAGGTCGACCGCATACCATCGCGCGCACAACTGTATCCCGGAGTGCTCGCGCAACTCGGTTTTGGACAAGCGAACCTGCTCGTTACGCCGCTACGAATGGCACTCGTTGCTTCGACGATCGCTAATGATGGAGTCACGCCGCGCCCATTTATCGTGCGCACGATCGCGCGCGTTGCAACGTCGAGCTCGTTTGGATCGGCGCAGTTAGCGCAGCCGATTTCAACGGAGACAGCACGCAATGTGAAGAAGATGATGGTCGCGGTGGTCAAAGATGGAACCGGCACACCGGCGGCGTTGCCGAACGTCACCGTGGCGGGAAAGACCGGAACGGCTACGAATCCGGCCGGCGCATCGCACTCTTGGTTCGTCTGTTTTGCGCCCGCTGAAGCGCCTCGCGTCGCAGTTGCGGTCATCGTTGAGAATGCGGGTTATGGCGCGGCTGTTGCCGCACCGATTGCGCGCCGCGTGTTGCGCGAAGCGCTCGTGGCCGTGCCGACATGATCGAGCAGATGTTCAACAACCGCTATCGCCTTGACGCGAAGCTTGGCGAAGGCGGCATGGCAACGGTCTATTGCGGAACGGATACTTTGCTGCGCCGGCGCGTCGCGATTAAGGTCTTGCGTTCACAGTACGCCGGCGATCATGAGTTCGTGCGACGTTTTTACCAAGAGGCCGAATCCGCCGCGCGATTGCAGCATCCGAATATCGTCAATACGTTTGACGTTGGCCGGGAAGGCGACACGTACTATATCGTGATGGAGCTTGTTGACGGCCCATCGCTTGCTGACTTGATCGCGTCGGACGGCAAGATTCCGGAACCGGTGGCGATTGATTATGCGACGCAAATCTGCAATGGTCTCGCGTATGCGCACCGGCAGGGCTTGCTGCATCGCGATATCAAGCCGGCCAATATTCTTGTCACGCAGGACGATGTAGTAAAGCTCTCCGACTTCGGCATTGCACGTGCTGTCTCGCAACAGACGATGGCGATGACGCGCCCAGGGATGGTCATGGGAAGCGTCTACTATCTCTCGCCGGAGCAAGCGCAGGGCCACGAGCTGCACGAGACTTCGGACCTCTACAGCTTAGGCATCGTCCTCTACCAGATGCTGACGGGCAAGCTCCCGTATAGCGGCGAGTCACCGGTTACCGTTGCGCTAAAACACATCAGCGATCCGATCCCGACGCTCAACGCGGACGCGCCCGGGATCAGCCCTGCGCTCGCGGCGATCGTCAATAAGTTGCTGCAGAAGCGCCCCGAAAATCGGTTCAGTTCGGCCAGCGACGTTGCAACGGCGTTGCGCGAAGCCCGAGAACGGCCGGCTTTTGCGGCGTATCCGATGCTCGATGACGCGCCAACCATCATGCACGGTGCTTTCGGTCGCGACCTTCCGTCGCGGCCGTCGCGTTTCCCGGATCGTCCGTTGCCCTACACGAGTTTCAGCGATGCGGAAGCGCGCAGCGATCGTTCGCGCGCAACGGGACTGCTGGCTCTCGTTGTTGTTTTAGCGCTCGCGACCGTTGCCGGCTACTTTTTCTTCGGTCGCGGTGAGATCGCCAAGATCATCGCGCCGCCGGTGCACGTCGCAAACTATGTCGGCCTCAGCGATGCGCAGGCGCAGCAACGAATCGTCAACGCCGGCCTTGCGGCTCATATCACGCTGCAGCCGAGCGAAACGGTGCCGCCAAGTCGTGTAATCTCGCAGCGTCCGAATCCGGGCAGCAGCATCGCGAAGGATTCAACGATCGAGTTGCTCGTCAGCAGCGGGTTACCGTCCGTTGGACTTCGCGACGCACGGGGGCTCACGGCGACCGACGCAACGCGCATCTTAGAGGAAGACAAATTCAAAGCCGTGCAACGTTTGGTCTTCGACTCGGCGCCTAAGGAAAGCGTAATAAGTCAAGATCCGCTACCGGGCAAGAACATTCGCGAAGGCTCGACGGTCACGCTGACTGTCTCGCAAGGGCCGCCCGCGGTCGCGATGCCGAACCTGGTTCTGCAAGACGTAACTACAGCCAGCAAATTGCTCGAGCGCTTGAAACTGAAGATCAAGATTATGGAGCGAATGCCCAGCGATACGATCCCAGCCGGAAAGATTACGCAGCAAGACATCGCGCCGCAGACGCGCGTCGACCCCGGCACCGTCGTTAACGTTGCGGTAAGTCTCGGTCCGGCAAGCGCAAATGTGCCGAGCGTCAGCACGCTCAGTTATAAAGATGCAGTCTCAGATCTGCAGACTGCTGGTTTCAAGCCTGTCGTGCAATACAGCGTCGGAACCGATACGAGCGTGAATGGAACGATCATTCAGCAATCGCCTGATCCGGGCACGCCCTTGCCGCACGGTTCAGCGGTGACGATTTTGCTTTCGATCAGCGGAGAGGTTCCCGATACCGACGGCATGTCGCCCGCCGATGCGAAGGATACGCTCGAAGCCGCCGGCTACCGAGCCGGCAACACGATCTTCGTTCCGGACGGCGCAGATGGGCGCGTCGTACGGACCGACCCAGTCGCCGGCACGAAACGTTCGCCCGGCTCCGCGATTACGCTATTCGTCAACAATGCGCCGCCGAAGTTATGAGCTTGCGCGTTCTCGGAATCGATCCGGGACTGCGCGTAACGGGCTACGGCGCGATCGAATGCGATGACGGCGCGGTTTCGTTATTGGAAGCCGGTATCGTTGCACCCGACGCGTCTGCGAGCTTGGAAGAGCGACTTTCGGCGCTGCACCACGGAATCTGCGAAGTCGTCGCCGCCACTCGGCCGGAAGCGGTCGTGATCGAAGAACTGTTCAGCGCGTATCGCAATCCGCTGACCGCCGTGATGATGGGCCATGCACGCGGCGTGCTGTGTCTTGCGGCAGCGCAGCAACACATCCGCGTACATGCTCTCGCGCACTCTGCCGTCAAGCGCGCATTGACGGGCTCAGGGGCGGCGCGCAAAGAACAGGTGCGCTCGATGGTCATTCAACTTCTGGGGTTGAAATCGGTGCCGCAACCACCCGATGTCTCGGATGCGCTCGCGCTCGCAATCGCCTTTGCAAATCGTGTGGGCCGCACTTCGCTAAACGGAGACGCGCGCTAATCTTCTCACGAATTCGCGGCAAGGTCGTCGAGCGCGGCGAAGATAAACTCGTGCTTGAAAGCGGCGGCCTGGCATATGAGGTCGTGCTTCCCCCATGCATCGCGGAAAAAGTTGCCGGCGTTAATGGAGAAGACGTCGCACTCGAAATTCACTCAGTGTTGAATCTCGAGGGCAACGCGGGACGCTTCTCGTTCTACGGCTTTACCAATCCGATCGAACGTGAGTTTTTCGAAGCGTTGATCAGCGTCGCCAGCATCGGGCCGAAGTCCGCCGCGCGCGCATTCTCCGCACCGATGGCGAGAATCGCCGAAGCAATCGAACGCGGCGATCATGGCTTTCTCCAAACACTTCCCGGCATCGGCCAACAAAAGGCGCGCGACATCGTTGCGAAGCTGCAGGGGAAGGTCGCACGTTTTTTGCTGATCCAGGAAGCGGAGGCGCCCGCCCATCCTCCGATCCCGGATTTCGCGGACGAAGCACTGGCGGTGCTGCTGCAGCTTGAATACAAGCGTCAGGAAGCGGAGGCAATGATCCGTTCGACGCTTGAAGCCGCGCCGAACATCCGTGACGCGGAAACGTTGCTCGCCGAAATCTATCGGCAGAAGACGGCATGACCGACCAAGCGCGCAAGAAGACTCTGCGACCTGAAGATGCGGACGGCAAGCGCATCGTCGACCCCGTGACGTCACTCGAAGACGAAGTCTATGTGGCTTCACTTCGCCCAAGGACGTTTGAGGAATACGTCGGCCAAACGAATGTCGTCGAGAACCTGAAGATTGCAATCGACGCTGCTCGACAACGGAATCAGCCGCTCGAGCACATCCTCTTCTACGGACCGCCAGGTCTCGGGAAGACGACGCTAGCGTCGCTGATCGCAAAGGAGCTCGGCTCGGCGCTGCGGCCGACTTCCGGCCCGACGCTCGAAAAACCGAAAGATCTCGTGGGAATCTTGACGGCGCTCGAAGCGGGAGACATTTTCTTCGTCGATGAGATCCATCGGCTCGGGCGCGTCGTTGAAGAGTTTCTTTATCCGGCTATGGAGGAATTCAAAATCGACTTCATCGTCGATCGCGGCGCGTATGCGAAGACGTTGAAGTTACCGCTCAAGCAGTTCACGCTTGTCGGCGCCACGACGCGTGCCGGCATGCTTTCAGCGCCGTTACGCGAGCGATTCGGCATAACGCATCACCTTGACTATTACTCGCCAGACGAACTCGCACGGATCGTGAAGCGATCCGCTACTGTTCTTTCAGTGCCGATCGATGACGACGCCGCGATAACGATCGCGTCGCGGAGCCGCGGCACGCCGCGCGTTGCCAATCGTCTGCTGCGGCGAGTCCGGGATTACGCGCAAGTGCGCGCCGACGGGCGGATCACAAAAGAAGTCGCTGACGAAGCGTTGCAGCGCGAAGGCGTCGACAAGCGGGGCCTCGACAAACTCGATCGCGCTTTTGTGCGCACGATCATCGACCACTACGGGGGCGGTCCGGTGGGCATGTCGGCGATTGCCGCCACTCTGACCGAAGATGCAGAAACTCTCGAAGACGTCGTCGAGCCGTTTTTGCTCAAAGAAGGGCTCGTCGTGCGAACGGCCAGCGGACGAAAAGCTACCCCTGCCGCCTACGAGCATTTTGGGATTGTACGACGGGGCGACGCGCGCCAGGAGCGCCTAATTTAATGAAGCGGCGCACATTTTGCCTTGCTTCCGGTGCGGCGTTCTGCCTGGCACTCGGCCGAGTTGCGTTCGCACTCGACGTGCCGACCGTGCGCGTCTTGTTGGGACGCGGGAGCGCATTGCCGATCGACGCAGACTCGTTCTCGTTTGGAGCACGCACGTTCCGCGGGCGCTTCTCCGTTTTGCCCGATGGCCAAGTGATCAACATCGTTACGCTCGAGCAATACCTGTACGGTGTCGTTCCGATGGAGTCGCCGCGCACTTGGCCGGTGCCGACGCTGCAAGCGCAGGCGATTCTCGCAAGAACGTTTGCGCTGGCGCGCATCAACGAGGGTCGCCCGTACGATCTGGTAGCGTCGCAGCGCGATCAGGCATATGGCGGTCTCGGCGCGGAACACCGTGAGACGAGCGAGGCCGTCGATACGACCGCGCGTCAGATCGTCACGTACGATGGAATGCCGGCCTCCGTTTCGTACATGTCGTGTTGCGGCGGCCACACGGAAGCCGCATCCGAAGCCTGGACGGGCGGTATCGATCATCCGTATCTGGAGGGCGTCGCCTGCAATTACTGCTCGGCTTCTCCGGACTACCGTTGGACCTCGACGATCCCGTGGACCACAATTTCCAATGCCTTGGTGCCTCAGTTTGACGGGTTCGGCGTCCTGCGTTCAATTGAAATTGGCGCGACCACACGAAGCGGTCGCGTTAAGATGCTCCGCTTTTCGGACGGCACGCAGCAAAGAAATGTTACGGGTGCGGACTTTCGGCGTGCGGCGGGATCGATGCTCGTCAAGAGCTTACTGTTGCGCTCGGTTCACGTGCGGGAAGGTGGCTTGGATCTTGCCGATCCAACGCAGGGCGAAACGGCAATCGTCGTCGATGGCGCCGGCCGCGGACATGGGGTCGGCTTATGTCAATGGGGAGCGCGCGGACTGGGCGCGCAGGGGCGCAACCCTCACGACATCATCGCCTACTACTTCCCTGGAACTCAAGTCACGGCGGCTTCATAGCATCCTCGCCCACGACGACGACTGACGAACGGCTGGCGGCCGCCTACGACTACGAGCTGCCGCCGGAGTTGATCGCGCAGGAACATGCGCGGCCACGCGACGCTTCTCGTCTACTGGTCATCCGCGGCGATGAGCTCGAGCACCGTACCTTTCGAGAGCTCCCTGAGATCCTGCGCGATGATGATCTTCTCGTCCTCAACGATACGCGTGTCGTCGCGGCGCGCATCCCGGGTCGAAGGATACCGACCGGTGGCAGCGTCGAGCTTCTCTTGCTGCGTCCCCTCGCGCGACCACAGTTCGACCCGAAAGCGACGGGCTGGCTCGTGCTTGCAAAACCGGGACGAAAAGCGCGAGCCGGCGACCGAATCGAATTTGGTCACTTGGGTTCTGCGCTCGTTCAGGCCGTGCACTCCGACGGCACGCGCGCAATCGAACTCGACTTAGCCGTTACGCTCGAAGAGTTTCTTGCCGCTGCAGGCAGGCTGCCACTTCCGCCTTACGTCCACAATGACTCCGAACAGAACCAGCAAGATTACCAAACGGTCTTCGCGGTCAATCCGGGAAGCATTGCGGCTCCGACCGCGGCGCTTCATTTTACCGCCGAAACGTTCGCCGCGCTCGAAAAGCGCGGTATTCAGACCTGCACGGTGACATTGCAGATCGGCTTAGCAACATTCCGGCCGATGCGAACCGAATCGATCGACGCGCATCAGATGCACGTCGAGAATTTTGAGATCTCAGCCGAGACAGCTCAAACAATCGCCGGCGCGAAAGCGAACGGACGTCGAATCGTCGCGGTAGGCACGACCGTCGCACGTACGCTGGAAGCCGCCGCAGGAGAAGATCGAATACCGAGACCGGGAGCTGGGTATACCGACCTTTTCATCAAGCCCGGATTTCGGTTTCGCGTCGTCGACGCGTTGTTGACGAATTTTCACCTGCCGCGATCGACGTTGCTCGTGCTGGTCAGTGCCTTCGCTGGCCGCGAGCGTGTCCTGCGGGCGTACAAAGAGGCGGTGCGCCGGCGTTACCGCTTCTTTTCATTCGGAGACGCAATGCTACTCCAGCACTGATCCAACTGACCGTCCCGGGCGTACTAGGGGCATGAAGAAGATCTCGACCTCCCTCCTTGCTGTTCTTGTTGCAAGCTTTGCGCTTCTGGCCGCGACCCCGGGCGCGCGCATCGTTCACGTGAAAGATTTTGCGTTCCAGCCGGCGACGCTGACGATCAGCGCCGGTCAGCGCGTGACCTTTCAGAACGACGACGATGAAGCGCACACGGTCACGGCGACCGACAAATCATTCGATTCCGCGGGGCTCGACAGCGGGCAAAGCTGGACTCACACGTTTGATAAACCCGGAACGTACGCATATTTCTGCGCGCTGCACCCATACATGAAGGGCAAGATCATTGTAAAGAGCAGCCAATGAAAAGACGCGATTTTATCGAGCACGTCGGCTGGACCGGTGCCGGCATTGCATGGACGCTGACATCGGCCGGCACGTTGAC
>JAFARW010000088.1 GCA_019245275.1 Vulcanimicrobiota bacterium | reverse complement strand
ATTCGTTCGAACATGTGTGGCTCCAGCGGCGCGCCGTCAAAAAAAACGGTTCCCCGATCGGCACGCGCGAGCCCCAACATGCATTTGAATGCGGTCGTCTTGCCGGCGCCGTTGGGTCCAAGCAGGCCAAAGACGCTGCCCTGCTCGATGTTGACGTTAAAATCGGTGAGCGCGGCGAGAGAACCGTACGACTTCGAAAGATTTTGAATAGAGATCGTGCTCATGAACTTGCTTCTTCCTTGGGAAACCAGCGATCGAGCGTCTGAGCGATCAGCGCGCTGACGGCAGATCGGGCGAGACCGAGCGATTTCACTTCCCTGACCGCTTCACTCAGCGCGTCGCGCGCCACGTCGTCGCGAGTTTTAGTCGCAACGCCTTGTGCGCCGTCGGCCCTCACAAACGAGCCGCGTCCCGGTGATGTTTCAATCACCGCATCGCGCTCGAGCTCCCGGTAGGCGCGCGCAACGGTGTTCGGGTTGATCGTTAAATCCAGCGCAAGCTGCTTGACTGTCGGCAGCTGTTCGCCGGGCGCTAAGGCCCCGACGGCGACCGAGCGTTTCACCTGCTCGATCAGCTGGAGGTAGATCGGAACGCCGCTGCGCGGGTCAACCGTGAAAACGGACGGCATCGCGCTCTTAGACCTGCGGTCCCCAACCGCTGAATAGACGTACGCCGATGTTGGCGGGACGGACGGGGCAACGCAGCTCGACTGCGGAGTTGGGCTCTGGGCGGTAGCTCTGGGTCATTGTAGGCCTCCTTCTGTCTAATACCAACATGCTGTTGTACTAGTACACTAGTATAATAGCATGATTCTTCGGCCTGTCAACACCCAAAAGAAAAATTCTGGCCCGGGTTCAACAATCTCTCAAGTAGCCGTGCCGGATTTTTTTACGGGCAAGTGGTCCCTTCGGAGCCGCGGAGAGCGGACCGCCCTCATTTTGACGATTCTCCTGGCCCCGACCGCGCTTGCGGTGATCGGGGGCTTCCTTCACGAGACGCTGGGCCTCTCCACCATCGCCGTGGTCGTCGTCGCGGCGATGGTCTACGTCACCCTCGCGCGCGGCCAATTGCTGGGCAGCAGCGTGCGCATCACACGCACGCACTTTCCGCACGTCTTCGAAGTCGTCGAACGCTGCGCATCGCTCTTGCACGTCCCGATGCCGCTGATTTTCGTGCGCGACGACATGTTCGTACCGATCGTTGCGCTCGGCTTTGGGGAACCGTATTCGCTCGTGATCTCGAGCCACTGGCTCGACCATTTCCAAGACGACGAGCTGACCTTTATGATCGGACGCGAGCTGGGTCACATCGCCGCCGGCCACACGCGCTTGACCTCGCTGTTGAGCGTCAACGGAAGAGAGAACGTTATCATCTCGATCATCTTCGGCGCGTGGCTTCGCCGGACCGAATATACAGCGGATCGCCTTGGGTTGCTCTGCTGCGGTTCAGTCGACGCTGCGCAGCGTGCGATTGCGGTGGCGACGCTGCATCGGTTCGCGCGTAAGGTCGATGTTGAAGCCTTCTCGCGGCAAAGAGAAGCGCTCTCGGGCGATTCGATTTTACGCCTCGGTGAATGGTTTGCTGCGCAACCTTACGCGACGAATCGCATCGCTCAGCTGCGCGATTTTTTCGCATCAGAACTTTACCGTTATTGGGAAGAGCGCTTGCTGAGCGATCGAGCCTCGTACGCACCTTTGGTTCCGACGCCACGAACCGGCGCGGTGCAGGGCGCCGACTGCGCCGGATTCGGACGACGGATCGCCGCGCTCGTGATCGATCTCGTCCTCGTCGGTGCGCTCTCGCAGGCAATCCCGACGCTGATTTCCGGCGCATCGTCAAATACCGAGAGCTACGCCAAGATGACACCGCAGGAGATGCAGCAGCTCCGCAAAGACAGTCCGGCGCTAGGTTCCGTCATGTCCCTCTTGACCAGTAAGAGCGGGATCTCAAGCGTCTTTGGTTATTTTGGAGCGACGGGCATGATCTTGAAAGTCGCCGTCTACAGTTTCATTCTCGTCGCGGTTGCGGGTCAGACGTTCGGGATGATGATCTTAGCCATCAAGGTAACAACGAAGCGTTTCAGCAGGCCGCCGCTCTGGCTCGCGCTTTGGCGCTATCTGCTCGCAATCCCGATCGGCATCATTTCCTATCTGTTCGGATTCGTAGCGCGCGTGCAGCTGATCGACCGGCTATCCGGTACGCGCGTCGTGCGGTTGGAGCGCGCTCTCGAGCGAGCCTCCGGCTAACGCCAAGGCGCTTAAACGGCGACCGTCTCTTCAGCCGCGCTTGAATAGACGTCCAGCTCGCTGCCCAACACAAAGTACAGAATCATGATCCAGTAGATCGCGTAGGACACGATCGGCAGAAAGAACGCGAAGACGAGACCGATCACACGCACATAGATTGCTACCGTAATGCGTCGATCCGCCCCGCGAGCCCCAATCGGAGCCTCGCCGCGGTAGGCGTTCGACGTAATCAGATGGTGCGCCATCGCTTTACCGGCGATTGCCGCCAAGAGCAAGACCAGCGAGTAGAGAACGGCCGCCGCCGGTAGCGTAGGATACGTGCCGGCGACGTTCGTTGCATATGGTACGAAGGCTGCCATCGCGAGCAACATGATGTTGTACATCGTCGTCTTATGATCGACGACTTTCACGTATCGGAAGATCGCAGCATGAATTCGCCAGTAATTCGCGATCACGCCGAAGCTTAGGAGGTACACGACCGCTTTCGGCCACTGTTCGATCAGCCGGAGCATCAGTTGCCCGTTGTTGCCCGCTGATACAAGCGGGAGAGAAAAATTCAGGATCAGTAGCGTGGCGGCAATTGCGAAGATGCCGTCTGAATAGACCTCCAGGCGATGCTGGTTCATAATCCCTCCGAGGTTACTTCGTTATTTCGACTCGCAACGCGTTGTTGACGCGATTGAAGTAGTTGAAGAGGCCGATCGTGCAGACGATTTCGACGATCTGGCCGTCGTCAAAATGCCGGCGTAGATCTTCCCAAACGACATCGGGCATCGCGCGCGGTTCGCGAGTCATCGCTACCGCCGCTGCGAGCGCGGCGCGTTCAGCCGGCGAGAATCGTTCGCTGCGCGCATAATCCCAGAGTTCGTCGAGCATCGCATCCTCGACACCGAGGCGCCTTGCCAAGGCGCCGTGCGAGCTCATTCAATAATCGCAATCGTTGAGCGCCGATACCATGACGACGCAGAGTTCTTTCAGTCGCTGCGGCACGGTTCCGCGCTCCGTAACGGCTGCCATGTGCTCCGCCGCGGTGCGCATGATTTCGGGCCGCACCGCAAGCGTGCGGAACATATTTGGATAGTTGCCGCGGCGCTCGAAAAACTGCTCGAGAAGCGCCCGAGCTTCAGGTGGCGCTGCCTGCGGCTCGATTGCCGGCAGCCGCGGCCCTTTGCTAGGTTCCGCTATCCGGTTTGCACCCAGCGGCGGAAACGAGCGTCGTCGCGGACGGGGTCCAAACGCGGGTCGAGCGCGAGCCACATCCGGTCCTCATGCGATTTCAGTTTCGTTGCACGCATGTACTGCAGCGCACGATCGCGCTGTCCGAGTGCGATGAAGACGAATGCCATCTGGTACGGCTCAACGTCGCGAGCATTGCGCGCGCGCTGCAAGGCAAGCAGTGAATCGTGCGTCCGTCCCATGTGCGCATAAAGCTCCGCGATTAGGAGATCTGCATCGGCACGGTGGTGCGCGCTGCGGCCGAAGCGGGCAAAGCTCGCCAGCGCGCCGCGATAATCGCCGGCTCGCTCCTGCGCCACGCCAAGCAGCATGACCGCTTCCCCGTGGTTTGGATTCAAGTCGAGCGCCTGGTGTAGATAGGTAATGGCATCGGTGTAGCGCCGATTGTAGTAGGCTTCGATTCCAAGCCACACATTTGTTGCGGTCGCAACCGGCTGCAGGGCGATGGCCGCGTGCAACTGTGCCCGCGCCTCAGCCATCTTTCCGTGCATGAGCAGCGACTGACCATACCACTGGTGCGCAAGCGCGTAATTCGGATTGAGCTCGAGCGCGTGCACGTATTCGGCTTCCGACCTTGCGAAGCGGTGGTCGAACATCTCGAGGATCATCGCATACGAAGTGTGCGCTTCGGCGGAATTCGGATCGAGTCGCAGCGCCTTGAGGGCATTGGCACGGGCTTTCGCGCCGACGTGCTTACACGCCATCGCTGCGCAGCTGTAGTCTTCGATCATCGAGTACGCGTCGGCCAAGCCCGCATATCCC
>JAFARW010000001.1 GCA_019245275.1 Vulcanimicrobiota bacterium | reverse complement strand
CTCTCCTTTTGGTTCGTGCGCGTCGATACGCTTCGGTGGGTCGTGATGTCTCTGGAGCAGGAGTTCACCCGCTATCCGATCAGCATCTACACTCGCGCGGTGCGATTCGTGCTCTCGTTCGTGCTGCCGTTTGCGTTCATGAACTACTTTCCGGCAACCTATTTCCTGCACAAGACCGAAAGCGGATTGGCGCTCGCGCCTCAAGTCGGCTTACTCACGCCGCTGATCGGCCTTGCCTGGCTTGCGATCTCCTATGGCTTTTGGCGGATCGGGCTAAACCACTACCAAGGAACGGGGAGCTAAGATGAAGCGCGCGACCTTCTTGTCACTTGCAGCGTCGATCTGGGCCGCAATGCCGGTGCGCGTCAGGGCGCAACAACTCGACCTCTCCTCGACGATCGCAGACGCCCCGGGCGTCGTCGGCGTCTTTGCGCGGACGATGGCTCCCGGCCCCGCACTCGCCGCTTACAACGCGCACGTTCCTTTCCCGGCTGCGTCCGTCATCAAGCTCCTGATCATGTTGACCGGATTTCGCGCGCACGATCAAAACCCGCATGCGCTCAGCGCTCCTGTGACGATTCGCGCCTCGGACCTCGTCGGCGGGTCGCCGTTCTTAGCAAACGCAACGGGCGGTGAACATTTCACCGTCATGCAATTGCTAGTGCCGATGATCCAACTCAGCGACAACAGCGCTGCCAATGCGCTGATCAGCCACTTCGGTTTCGCACGCATCAACGAGACTGTGCACGCGGCCGGCCTTCGTCGCACGCACTTGCGCCGCCACTTTCTTGACTACAGCGCGATCGTGCACCATCACGAAAACGTCACGACACCGGCAGACATGGGCATGCTCCTCTATCAGATCGAACGTGGCTCGAGAGAAGGCCTCGACACGGTCACATCGTCGCAAGCCTGCCGGCAAATGATCGAGATCATGCTCGGGCAGACCGATCGCGATAAGATTCCGGCGGGGATTCCGGCGGGCGTGCCGATCGCGAATAAAACCGGTGAAGTCGACGGCGTCCGCAACGACGTCGCGATCGTCGATCCGTTTGGAGACACGCCGTTTGTGCTTTGCGTACTGACGAAGTATGTGACGAATTACGCATCCGTGCTGCGCACGATCAGCGCGATTTCAAATGACGTGTACCGGCGCGTCAGAGAGAGCGCTTAGTTCGTCTCGCTTTTATCAATTCAAGCTTCGCCGGGCGTTTGAGCCGTTTGAACGCCGCCTCTTGCTTGCGGGCGGAAGCCGGATTTGGAACCGCCCAAAACGCGGCTAGCTGAAAGGGCAATCGCGAGCGCACATACTTTGAGCCTCGGCCGCGGCGATGCGTTTGCAGGCGTCGCTCGAGGCTGCAACACCAGCCGGTGTAGAGCGATCCGTCCGCGCAAGCGAGCACGTAGACATAGCACATTTTGCGATTGCCGGGCATGCGTTCGGTATTCGCCATGCGTTGTATTGGGCCGTTCGACTCAATCAAACGGCGAGATACGTTTAAACGGGCCTGGCCGCGGTATAAAGGCGATATCTGGTTAAGTTGATGGAGCGCTCGGAGCCGCACGTAGGCAATGGGCAGACGCACGGCCCGTCGCTTCGCGTTTGCATTCCGCCGATTGCACAATACGGCAAGAGCGTGCGCGACGAGGTCATCGCTTTTGCGGATCGCCACAAGATCTCGATCTGCGATCTTGAGGATTTCATCTTCGCGCTTGGCGAGGCGATCGCAAACGCGATCGAACATTCCGGATGCTCGGAAGCGATCGAGATCATCTGCCGCATTGAATCTGATAAGATCGTCGCGACTGTGACCGATTCCGGAAGAGGCTTTGTCACCGATCCACTTCCCAAAACTCCGTTGCCCGACCAATTCGCTGAGCGCGGCCGCGGATTGCCGATCATGGAACGCTGCAGCGATATCTTTGCGGTTCGCAGTGTCCTCGGCAAAGGCACGGCTGTCGTGCTCGGCCGCTACCTGCGCGTGCGCAGGCGCATTATCGAGTCGTAACCTCCGCCAGCGCGGCGTCGACCGCGCGCAGCGTTGCAGCGATGTCGCCGGCGCCGTGCGCCGTCGAGAGAAACATCACCTCATTTTGAGACGGCGGAAGCAAAATGCCGTATTTGCGCATTGCGTGGTAGTACGCCGCATAGGCTGACGCGTCGGCGCCCGAAGCATCGTCGTAGTTGCGCGTCACGCCGGATCGGAATTTGAAGTCGACGATACTCTCCAGTTGCACGACGTTGTAAGGAAGCGAATGGACGGCAAGAATCGCGCGCAGGCCGCCGGCAAGTTCTTTCGCGCGGTCTTCCATCGAAACGTACGACTCGGGATGCGATTCAAGCAGGTCGAGCGCTCGATGCGCCATCGCTACTGAAAAAGTGCTTCCCGCGTGGGTTCCGCCGGTGAAGGTTCGGCCTAACGGCGCAAGCTCGGCCATCACATCCGAACGTCCACCGAACGCCGCGATCGGATAACCGCCGCCAAGTATCTTCCCGACGGTCGTGAGATCCGGACGCACTCCGAGTCTTTGCTGCGCGCCGCCTAAGCCGAGGCGCAGCCAGGTGATCACTTCGTCGAAAATCAGCAAGGCGCCGAAGCGATCTGCCCGGGCGCGCAGCCCTTCCAAGAAGCCGGCGACCGGCTCAACAAGGCCCATGTTCGCGGCGATGGGTTCCACGATGATTGCCGCAATCTGACATTCGCGTCCGCGCGCGGCGTGATCGAGAGCATCAAGATCGTTGTAGCGCGTCACAATCCCCTCGGCGCTCGTCGCAGAGGTGATGCCGCCGCGGGCTTGGCCGTTTTGCGCGACAGATGCACCGGCGCCATAGAGTGCGAGGTCAAAGTGTCCGTGGTAATTTCCCGCAAAACGAACGATGAGCGGCCGACTCGTGAATGCACGCGCGACGCGAATCGCGCCCATGACCGACTCGGTACCGGTCGTCGTGAAGCGAATGCGCTCCATCGAGGGCAGGTGGGTGCGAATCCGCTCTGCCAGGGTTAGCTCGTCGACGTGGGTCGAGCCGAAGAGCGAGCCGCGTTGCGCAATGCGATCGAGTCCGTGCGAAAACGCTGCATGTCCGTGGCCAAAAAGTAGCGGCCCATAGGCCATGATGTAATCGACGTAGCGGCGTCCGAACCGATCG
>JAFARW010000150.1 GCA_019245275.1 Vulcanimicrobiota bacterium | reverse complement strand
CGCGAACGCTTAAAGAAGTCGCGCAGCTTGAATTCAAGATCGTTCCGGAGGTTGTCGTCGCGCGCGCGGAACGCGATCCGAAGTACGCGCGCGATCCCAACGGCGCTTACAAAGCCAGCGGCCCGGTCGTCTACTCCGGCGCAGAACTGAAGAACGCGGTCGCGGGATATCAGAGCTCGAGCAACGCGCCGGTCATCTACTTCTATACGAAAAATCCGCGCAAGTTCGGCGAGCTGACGCAGAAGAACTTGCATCGGCCGCTCGGCATCTTTCTCGATAAGCACTATATTTCAGCGCCGGTCATCAATGCCGCGATTTTTGATTCGGGTATCATCGAAGGCAATTTCACTCAAGAAGATACGATTCGTCTTGCAAACGAGCTCAACGCGGGCGCGCTTCCGGTCGGCATCACAATCATCGAAAATGACACGATCGGCCCGACCCTGGGCGCGATCGATCTGCAGAAGTCGCTTTATGCAGCGATGTTTGGTTTGGGACTGGTCTTGATCTTCATGATCGCGGTCTACCGGCTGCCCGGATTGCTCGCCGATCTCGCGCTGGTCGTCTACGTGCTAATGATGTTGGGGCTCTTGGCGAGCGCTAAGGCGACGCTGACCTTGCCCGGTATCGCCGGCTTCGTGCTCTCAATCGGTATGGCCGTCGATGCGAACGTCCTCATCTTCGAGCGTTTAAAGGAAGAGCTTTGGGCTGGAAAGACCTTGCGCGCCGCAGTACGCACCGGTTTTGCGCGCGCCTTTACCGCCGTCTTCGACAGCCACTTTACAACGATCGTCGGCGCGGGCGTTCTGTTCATGCTCGGAACGGGCACGGTCAAAGGTTTTGCCTACACGCTTTTCTGGGGCACCGTCTTTTCGCTGATTACGGCGGTCTTCATCACGCGCTTCTTTGTTGACGTCCTGGTCGACAACAACCTGATCACGGCACCGCCGGCCTACGGCGTCAATCCGAAGGACATCGGGACGCTCGCTCCCGCCACGGGGACAGTCTAGTGCTTTTCCGCCGGCTGAATTGGAACATCGTCGGATGGTTCCGGATCGTCTCGCTGATCTCGTATATCATTATCGGCATCGGCATTGCCGTAATGCTGTACCATTCATTTACCGCTCCCGGCGGCGGGTTCCAACCATCGCACGCATTGCGCCTTGGGCTTTCGTTCACGGGTGGCACCGACATCGACGTCAAGTTTACGAAGCCTGTTGCGCAGGATCAGTTGAAATCTGCGCTTGCGACGATCGGCGTCACCGACGAGCGCGTCACGGCAGTCGGTGCGCGCGGCAAAGAGCCGTCCGGCGAACGCTACTCGATTCAAACGCAGGCCGCGCTCGGCAACGATACAGGCAAACTGTGGACGGCGCTCGGAAATCTCGCGCCGGTCGACCGCGGTCAATCGCAGATTGCGTCAGTCGGACCGTCGCTGGGACGCGAATATCTGGCGAAGGCGATTTGGGCGCTCGTCATCGCGCTCTCGATCCAATTTATCTACATCGCCTTCCGCTTCGGCTGGAACTACATCTTCGGTCTCGTTACCGTCATCGCGCTCGTGCGCGATGCGCTGATGATGATCGGCATCTATGCGATTGCAGACAAGCGTGCTGACGACGCCTTTTTGGCTGCCGTCCTGACGGTCATCGGCTACTCGGTCATGGATACGATCGTCATCTTAGATCGAATTCGAGAGAACACGCGGCTGATGGTCGACGTTCCGTACGACCGGATCGTCAACACCTCGATCTTGCAGACGATGACCCGCTCGTTCAACACGCTGGCGACGGTTATCATCACGCTCGTCGCGCTACTTGCGCTCGGCGGCGCGTCCCTACAAAACTTTGCCTTTGCGCTGCTCGTCGGCATCTGTTCGGGCGGCTATCACTCGATCTTTTTCTCCGCTCCGCTCGTCCTCGGCTATCGCAAACGGCAATTGGAAGCCGCCGCACGCCGAAGGCGCCTTGGGCTTGCGTCAAATCGAACGCAAACCGCGCGCACGGTCGCCGAAGCGAAGTCGCTCGGCAGTCGCGCCGGAATGGATCGCACCGACATTATCCAAAAGCGGCGCGAGCGTCGTGAAAAAGCGAAAGCCGCGGCTCGCACGACGGCCGCTCCGGCGCGTTACCGGCGCAAGCGCTCCGACGAGGCGGTTCTCACCGAAGCGCCGCTGCAACAAGAAGAAGAACTCGATCCGCTCGACGCGCAAAATGCCGGTTTACACGAACAGGCGCTGGAAGCCGGGCACGAAGAGATCAATTTGAATCTCGAAGGTTTCGAGCCGCAAGTGCCGCTGGCTGAGCGCGAGTCCCCCGAGCACGCCCTGAGCGATGTCGAAGGGAAAGAAGGCAGCTAATAAGCTGCCGCTGCCGACGGCATCGGAGGCGGCCTTTGAAAAACTTCTCGCGTCGTTTCTCGATCCCGCCGGCGCGCCACGATCAGCCGGCGAGACAAGCTTACCGCAGGCGGAGCGCGACGAATTCGTCACGCGGCTTTACGATGAACGCGCCAAATTTTTGGCGCCGCGCACGATCGCCGATTCCCCGCGCTTCAATACCAAGATCGTCGGCACTTCGTTCGAAGGGCGTCAGGACATCGTCGCTGGTTTGAGCGTTGGCGTCGAGTTAGCGCTCGAGCGTCAGCCGAGTAACGAGCACGACCCGAATGCGATCGCCGTGCTCTTCGGCAATCTGCCGCTCGGGTACATCAAGCGAGAACACGCCGTTCATCTGGCGCCGGTGATCGATTCCGGCGTCGCATACCGCTGCTTTATCTCCGCGCTTACCGGCGGCGGGGAACTGCATCGCGGTGTCAACATCGTCGTCGAGCAAGTGCGCCAGACGGCGGTTCTTTCGAGCGCAAATGCCATCATTGACGCCGATGCAGCGATGGTGCAACACGCGTTGATCGGCGATCGACCGGTGCGCGAAGCGCAGCGAGCGGTGTTGGAACGCTTAGAAAATGGGAAGAACGCGCTCGCGGTCCTCGGCACCGGGCGTGGCAAGTCGTTTTGCTTTCAGTATCCGGCGGCGGTGCGGGCGCTCGATAGCGGCCAGAAGACGATTGCTGTCTATCCGCTTCGCGCGCTGGCAAACGACCAATACGAGGCGGTTCGGCGGCGCTTTGAGGGCTTCGGGCTCCGAATATTTCGGGCGAACGGCTCGATCGACGCCGAGGAGCGTACTGCGCTCTTCGACGCACTTTCGAGTGGAACGTGGGACTTGATTTTCGCAACGCCGGAATTTCTGCAATTTCATCGTGACGCGTTCTCGCAGTCGAGCCGGCCGTCGCTGATCGTCGTTGACGAAGCGCATCATCTCTTTGAGTCCAAGCACCGCGCCGCATATGGGCGAATTGCGGCTGTGATCGCTGAGCTGGGAAGTCCGCAGGTGCTCGCTTTGACCGCTACGGCAGGCGACGACGCATTCGCGCAAATCACCCGCGAACTTGCAATCGAATCGTGGGTGATCGATCCGACGGTGCGCGATAACTTGCACATTGTCGACGCGCGTGAAACAAGCAACAAAGTCGCCTATCTCCGTGAACTCTTCGCGGAGCCGGGCAGAGCGATCGTCTACTGCAATTCGCGTGATGAGACCGTCAAAGTCTCAGACGAGTTGCGCAAAACGTACGGAAACGAAATCATCTACTACCACGCCGGCCTGGGTCACGAAGAGCGGCTTGGCGTTGAACGATATTTCCGTGACGGCGGCGTTCGAGTCGTCGTCGCCACGACCGCATTCGGCGAAGGGATCGACTTGCCGGACATTCGCAACGTCGTTCTTTATCACATGAACTTCAACTTCACGGAATTCAACCAGCAAGCGGGCCGCGCTGGACGGGACGATGCGCCGGCGCGCATTCATCTGCTTTTCGGCGAAAGGGACCGCAGCCTCAATGAATATCTCATCGACGCCGAAGCGCCGACGCTAGCGACGTTGCGAGAGATCTACAAAGGGGTGCGCGGATTAAGTCGCAACGGCGTCGTGCACATGCCGGCTGTCGAGATGGCCCGCACGCTCGACATTCCCAAAACGAACGAAAAAACGATCGGCGCGGCACTTAGAATCTTCGAGGAAAGTAATCTGATTGAGATCGGCACCGACGAAGATGGCCGCTTCATTCGTTTCCTGCCGACAGATGGACGCGTCGATCTTACAAAGAACGAACGCTTCGCCGAAGGTGAAGCAGAGCGTGAAAATTTCGCACGTTTTTCAGAGTTCGCTCTGAAGCGCAGCCCCGAGACCTTGGAAGCGGTGATCAACCGGCCGATCTACCCGCGGAACGTCCCCCTGACGCGTTAACTTAAGTGATCTTTAGGGCTCGCTCAAGCGCCTTTGGCGCACGGGATATGGCAAAGAGCAACGTGCGGGCAGGCTCGGACGGTTCGCGGCGCCCTTGCTCCCACTCCTGAATGGT
>JAFARW010000065.1 GCA_019245275.1 Vulcanimicrobiota bacterium | reverse complement strand
CCGGCGATCGTTCCGTCTTTCGTTACATGCCCGACGATGAACGTCGCGCAATCGGTTCGCTTGCTGAATTCCATCAGCGCTTGCGCGCAATCTCTGATCTGACCGATGCTGCCCGCGTAACTTTCGGATTCCGGCAGCCAGACGGTTTGAATCGAATCGACGATCAAGACTTGCGGAGAGATGCGCTCGAGTTCATCGAGCGCGGCGCGGAGGTTCGTTTCCGGAAAAACGAGCACGTCTTCGTCGCCGCGTAAACGCTGTGCGCGCAGTTTGATCTGCGATGCCGACTCCTCGCCGCACAGATAAACGACGCGAATGTCGTTGCGTATCAAGCGCATCGCAATCTGCAGCAAGAGCGTCGATTTGCCGGCTCCCGGCGGACCACCGATCAGCGTTAAGCTGCCCGGGACGATTCCGCCGCCGAGAACGGTATCGAACTCGCTCAAGCCCGTGTTAAGGCGCGCAAGCTGCGAATCGTCGATCTCCGTCAGTCGCACCGGTCCGCGCGGCGCCGCCTCGCTACGCGAGTCGCGCTTCAGGCGCGCCGTGGGCGCTTCGGAAAATGTGTTCCACGCTTGGCACGATGGACAGCGGCCCAGCCAGCGCGGCGCCTCGAAACCGCAGGCGGAGCAGAAGAACACCGTGCGGGTGCGCGCCACGCTGCGCAGTTCGGCGAAGGGCGCGCGCATGCTTGTCCGAACGTGCGCCGACGTGAAGCGATTGGATCACGTTGCGATCGATGGACCGGCCGCTTCAGGTAAAACGACGGCAGCACGGCTTGTCGCGCACCGCCTCGGTTTTGTCTATCTCGATACCGGTGCGATGTATCGGGCGCTCGCCTACCTCGCGCTCGTTTCGGAAACGGATTTGGACAACGAACGCGCGCTCGTGCGCCTCTCGAAGGCGCATCCGATCCGCGTTGAGCTGGACCAAACGGCCGGTGGCGCGCAGCGCATCTTTGCCGGCGATCACGAGTTGACCGATCGACTGTCAAGTTCGGCCGTGACGGCCGTCGTCTCGACAGTTGCGGCGCATCCTCTCGTGCGCGAAGCGATGGTGCGCGAGCAGCGACGGATCGCAGACGACGCGCCGGTTGTCATGGCAGGACGGGACATCGGCACCGTCGTGCTGCCGCAGGCGCCGCATAAGGTTTTTTTGACAGCTTCGGTCGATGCGCGAGTGCAACGACGCGGCGCAGAGATGGAGGCAGCGGGCGTCGACGTCAGCGAGCGGCGTCTGCGCGAAGAAATTGATGAGCGCGACCGGCTCGATCAGAGCCGGGCAACGTCGCCGCTGCGTCCCGCGGCGGATGCAATCGTGATCGATTCGACCCATCTGACCGCGGATGAAGTTGCCGATCGAATCGCGTCGATCGTGAACTCGCCAAGCTCGGGATGACGCTCTATGAGATCGCGCAGAAGATCGTTCTTCCGCCGATTCTGTGTTTGTGGCGCTTCAAAGCGGAAGGCGCCGAACAGGTACCCTCAAGCGGACCGCTGATCGTTGCTTGCAACCATGCGTCGTACATGGATCCCGTCGCGCTCGGTGTCGCTTGCCCTCGTCCGCTCGCGTACATGGCGAAGATCGAACTTTTTTCGTTGCCGATTCTCGGGCCACTGATTCGGCGCTTGAATGCGTACCCGGTAGATCGTTCCGCGAGCCCGATTGCGGGAATGAAGCGATCGATTGAAATGCTGCGCCAAGGCAAGGCGATCGGAATCTTTCCACAGGGAACGCGCGTCCGCAACGGCGAGGGCAATATCTACGAAGGCGTGGCGCTGCTCGCTTCGCTTGGGAAAGCGCCGGTCGTACCGGCGCGCATCACGGGTTCGGACGAAGCTTTGCGCCTTCGTCAGATAAAAGTCGCATTCGGGCCGCCGCTGCGCCTGTCGCCCGACCGAAAAGCGAGCCGCGAAGATTTGGCGAACTTCACTGCTGAAATCATGCGCGCGATTCGGGAGCTGGCACCATCGAAATAAAGAAGGCGAAAGTTCAAGGGTTTTGCTTCGGCGTCGCCATTACGGTCAAGAAGGCGGAAGAAGCAATCGCGGCCGGCGGCAACGTGACGACGCTCGGCCACGTCGTGCACAATCCGCAAATGGTCGAATCGCTCGCGGAGCGCGGCTTGCGAAACGCCGCGTCGGTGGAAGACGTCGATGCCGGGACGCTTTTCGTGCGCGCTCACGGCCTGCCGGTTGAAGTCTTCGATCGCGCCAAAGAAAAGAATCTCGAGATCCTCGACGCGACGTGTCCGATGGTTACGAAGATTCACGTTCAGGCGGAGCGTCTGAAAGCCGACGGCTACAAGATCATCGTGATCGGCGATCCGCACCATCCGGAAGTCAAAGGAACGCTGAGCCATGTTCCGGGCGCGTGGTCGATCGAAACCGTTGGGGACGTCGAGCGGCTCCCGCGCGCCAGCCGAGTCGGGGTCGTCGTTCAATCGACGTTCTCGGGCACACGCTTTACCGATATCGTCAAGGCGTTGAGCGCCAAGTACTACGAGGTGCGCGCCGTCAATACGATCTGCACCGATACGCATAATCGTCAGTCGGAAGCGACGCAGTTGGCAAAAGAGGTTGAAGTGATGGTCGTCGTCGGTGGCAAGACGTCCGCGAATACGAAGCATCTCGCGGAGCTCTCCGAGAGTCATGGCGCGCGCGCATACCATATCGAGGGTCCCGAGGAATTGCGCGCCGAGTGGTTTGACGGGGTGCGAGTCGCGGGTCTGATGTCCGGAGCGTCGACGCCGGGGTGGCTCGTGGATGAAGTCGCCGCGCGCATGGAGGCGCTCAGCCGTCAATCTGCCTGATCCTTTTGAAGCGCGCCTCGAACAACTGATTCGTGAGCGCTCGGAAAGCGCGCTGCTTTCCGAGATGCTTAGATACCACTTGGGACTTCTCGAAAGCAATACCGTGCGCCGCGGTAAGCGGCTGCGTCCACGATTGCTTTTCGCGGTCGTGCAAGAGCTCGGCGGCCGGATCGATGATGCGCTCGACGCCGCGGTTGCCATCGAGGTACTGCACAACTACTCTCTCGTCCACGACGACATCGAAGACGGCGACCGTTACCGCCACGGGCGCCAAACCTTGTGGGCGAAGTATGGAACGCCCCAGGCGATCAACGCCGGTGATGCACTCTGCGCGCTCAGTTATCTGTCGCTGCTCAAGACTGCTCAATACCGTTCATCCGCTCGCGTGACTGCGATGATGAGCGCGTTACACCGCGCGAATTTCGCAATGTGCGAAGGGCAGAGCCTCGACATCGCATTTGAAAGCGAAGGTACGATCGACACGCAGCGCTATCTGCGAATGATCGCCGGCAAAACGGCGGCGCTCTTCGGCGCCGCAGCCGAACTCGGCGCGTATTGCTCGGGGGCCGCCGAGCGCGAAGTCGATCGCTACGGCCGTCTCGGGCGCGAATTTGGAATCGCGTTTCAGATCAACGACGACA
>JAFARW010000056.1 GCA_019245275.1 Vulcanimicrobiota bacterium | reverse complement strand
GCTCAGGGTGACAGCGGGTTAGATGTCGACCTTCATCATATCGTCAAACGGCGTCAATTGGTTCGGATGGTAGCCGGTCAGGTCGGTATTGTACGCGTAGCCGTCTTTTAGGACATAAAGCACGATCGTCGGAACGTCCTTGACGATCTGCTCCTGCTCGAAGTTGACGAACTGCTGACGCTTACTTTCATCGTAAGAGCGTTTGAATTGCTCCATCGCCGCGTCGACCTTTGGGTTGCAGTAATGCATCATGTTCTGGCCGTTGGGCGGCGCTTGATTGCACTCGTAGAGGTTTGAAAGCTCACCGATCGGGTCGCCACCCCACGAGTAGATCGTAAGGTCGAATTTTCCGCCGTAGATGACGCCGTTGGGATTCTCAAAGAAGACGTTCGGTGCATACTTCTGGAGCGCGATGTCGACGCCAATCGCCTTCCACCACGATCGCAATAACTCGATGCGTTCGTCGGTGTCCGGCGCGCCGGTATAGGACGCGAAGCGCAGTGATAGGCGCTGGCCATTTTTCGTGCGGATGCCGTCCGGGCCAACTTTCCAGCCGGCTTGATCCAGCAGCGCCATTGCCTTCTGAGGATCGTAGGGCGTCAAAGAAATGCGCGGATCCGAAACCGGGTTCGCCGGTGAGACGACACTCTCTTGAATGATTCCATAGCCAAACGCCGTCTTCTGAACGAGCGTTTTGCGATCGATCGCGTAGCGCAGCGCTTCGCGGACGCGAGTGTCGCGCAGAATCGGATTTTTAAAGTTGAGGTCGATGTGCGCAAAATAGTAACTCGGAACCACGATCGTGTTAAATCCGCTGAGCGACTTTGTGCGATCGATATATCCGGAAGGGACCTGCGGCCAGAGATCGACTTCGCCCGTCTGCATCAGCGTGATCAGCGTGTTGCGATCCGGAACGATTCGATACGTGATGCGCTGCAGTTTCGGCTTACCGCGCCAGTAGTACGGATTCGCTTCTAGTTCGACCGAATCGCCGCGCTTCCATATAACGACGCGAAATGGACCGATGCCTACCGGTTTTGCGTTGTAAGGCGCTTGATTGATGTTCGGGAGATTGCCAAGGATATGCTTGGGCAATATGCACGGATTCGCGCCAGCCGTTCCAAAAAATGTTGGCAGATAGGCGGCGTAAGGTTTGCGTAGATGATAGACGACGGTGTACTTATCGGGCTCGTCAATCTTCTGTATTAGGTTCCAGCCGTCGCGCCCGATCACGTTATTCGCCGGATTGTTGACGGCGTTCGTCGAGAACACGACGTCGTCGGCGTTGAACGGCGCGCCATCCGACCAGCGCACGCCGCGGCGAAGGTGCCAAGTGATCGTCATGCCATCGGTGGAAATGCCGTGATTCGCCTGCGTCGGAATCACGGTCAGCAACTCCGGGATCGGGCGATTGTGCATGTCATAGCGCGCGAAATACGCCATCGTCATCTGCGCGATGTAACCGACGCGTGTCTCTGAATTCAAAACCGGATTGAGCGATGCCAGATCGCCGCCGGCATCGGAATATCGCAGGTAGTGGGACTTCGTAAACGAGTTGTGCCCGCCGGCGCCGCCGGTGCTCACTTTCGTGCAAGCGACGAGCGCTGCCAACGCTACGACGGTAAGGACGCGGCTCTTCATTAGATATCTACTTTCATGAAGTCATCAAACTGCGATACCTGATTTGGGTGGAAGTCCTTGAGATCTTTGTTGTAGACGAAGATATCTTCGCGCACCGTCGTCACGACCGTCGGCACGTCTTTGACCAGCTCATGCACGAGGGTATTGACGTACGGCTGACGCGTCTTCTCGTCATAAGTCACCCGAAACTTCCGCATCGCATCATCGGCTGCGTGGTTGCACCAGTGAAGATCGTTCTGCCCTTTGGGTGGAATCTGATCGCATGCATACAGCGGCGAAAAGTCGCCCAGCGGATCGAGCCCCCACGAGAAGTTGACGACGTCAAATTTGCCACTGTAGATGATGCCGTTATTTTGATACAGTGCGAAGAGCAACGCCGACAAGTAATGATGCACGACGATGTCGACGCCGATCTGTTTCCACCAGCCGCGAATCAACTCGATCTGCTGATCGACGTCCGGTGAGCCTGTGCTGGTCGCGTAGTCGAGTTGCAGTTTGACGCCGTTCTTGGTGCGGATGCCGGCGGGCCCGCGTTGCCAGCCCGCTTGATCGAGAATCTGATTCGCTCGAGTGATATCAAATGGAACTTTCGGAATGTCTTCAACAGCATATGGCGCCGACGGCGAAGTTGGACTTTCTTGCAGGATGCCGACTCCGTGACCGATTTTCTCCCTCAAGGTCGCGCGGTCGATGGCGTACCGTAACGCTTCGCGCACAGCCTTCTCTTTGAGACGCGGACTCGTGAGATTGAAATCCAAGTGGTTGAAGTAGTAACTCGGCTGCTTGAGATACGTGTAGCCGTTCAACCCCTTGATGCGATCGAAATACGATCCAGGCACGGGATACCACAGATCCAACTCTTGCGACTCGAGCTGCGCCATAACGGTGTTGCGGTCCGGAATGCTTTTCCAGACGACTTTCTGCAGTTTCGGCACACCGCGCCAGTAGTTCGGATTCTGTACCATTACGACTTGGTCGCCGCGCTTCCACTCCTGGTATTTAAAAGGCCCGATGCCGATCGGCAGGCCGTTGTAAGGGATGTTATTGATGTTTGGATACTGCGCTAAGAGATGCTTTGGAAGAATGCACGGGTTTGCGCCTGCCGTTGAAAAGTACGTAACCAAAAATGACGAGTACGGCCGGCTCAGATGGTAGACGACGGTGTACTTGTCCGGCTCGTCAACCTTCTTGATCAAATCCCAACCCGTGCGGCTAACCTCGTTGTTCGCGGTATTGTTGACCACGTTGGTCGAGAAGACGACATCGTCGGCATTAAACGGCGCGCCGTCCGACCACTTGACGCCTTTGCGGATATGGTATGTGACCGTCTTGCCGTCTTGGCTGACGCCGCCATTCGCCTTTGTCGGGACCGCAGTAGCAAGTTCCGGAATCGGCCGGTTGTTGTGATCCCAGCGGAGCAGCCACGCCATCGTCAGATCTGCCATCAGGAACAGCGTCGCTTGTTGATTCAAATGCGGATTCAAGCCGACGAGATCTTCTGCGGTTGCGTACCGCAGCGTGTGCGGAATTGTGAAGCCGTTTACTCGACCCCCGATCCCAACCGTGTTGACTTTGGTGCAGCCGCCCAAAATCCCAGCGGCGATAACGATGCAAGCAATCCGTTTCAAATCGAATACTCCCATGGATTCCAAAATGGCGAGATCACCGGTGACGGGCGGAAGCCCTTAAGGTCCGTGTTGTAGACAAACGGCTCTTTTGAGAAGTAGAGGACGATCGTTGGTACCTGCGCTGCCAGCTCTTGCTGGACGACTTTGTAGTCTGCTTTGCGGCGGCCGATGTTCAGCGTCTTGAGCGCGTCATTCATCGCAGCCGTGGCGCGAGGATCAGACCAGAACATCGAGTTCTGCCCGTGCGGCGCAAAGTTGTCGCCCGAGTAGATCGGACTGTCATCCGGATCCGCCGCGTCCACCCAACTGAAGCCGGCGACGTCATAGTGGCCGCCTTGCAGCACGCCGGTCGCCGGATTGTTGTCAAAGAACTGCGCGGTTGAAGCGTTCTTGACGACGGCGTCCACACCGATGTCGTGCCACTCGCGCTGCACTAGCTCCTGAATCGCCTTGCCGGCGGTGCTCTCTGTTTGCGTGCTATAGGTGAACGTTAGACGCTGGCCGTTTTTGACGCGAATGCCGTCCGGGCCGACTTTCCAACCGTCAGCATCCAGCGTTGCGCGCGCCGCCTGCGGATCGTAATCGTGGTGCTGAACGTCATCGGTGTACGCCCACGACAACGCCCTCGATTGATCGGTTTCCGCGGGCTCCGCGGAACCGTGCACGATTTTATCGATGATCTCTTGCCGATTGATGCCGTCGGCTAGCGCGATTCGGACATTCCGGTCTTGAAATAGCGGCCGCCGCAAATTAAAGTCGATGTGCGAGAAGAGAAACGAGTCGACCCGGATCGCGTTCAAGCCGTTTGCCGGGTCGCCGGCCAGTTGCGCATAACGCGGCCAATTGAGACCGCTGCCCCGCGCGAGCATGTCGATTTCATGCGTCTGCAACTGCGTCATCATCGTATTCTCATCGGGCATGATCTTGAAGACGACTTCTTTGAGTTTCGGCGGCCCCAAAAAATAATCGTTGAAGGCGGTCATCACGACTTGCACGCCACGCTGCCACGAAACGAACTTGAACGGACCGCTGCCGATCGGCGCCGAGTTGAACGGCGCCGTATTGAACGAGCCTTTCGCGTCGTTGTACTGCGCCAGAATGTGCTTCGGAAGGATCGGCGCGTTTCCGTTGACTCCCCATAACTGTTGAAGGTACGGAGCGTAGAGCTTCTTCATGTGAACGACGGCAACAAAGGGATTGCTGCAGTCGATGTCCTTGATGTCGCGATAGCCGTCCGTCGTATTGACGAGGTTGTGCGGATTAATGACGACCTGCCACGTGAACTTGAGGTCGTCGCAAGTCAGCCGTTGTCCATCATGCCACTTGATGTTATGTCGCAGCTTGTATTTGAGCGTCAGGCCGTCGGGAGTGACGTCCCCGTTTTGCACCGTTGGAATTTCAATCAGCGCATCCGGCACCGGACGCGCGTGTTCGTCGTAGCGTACGGCATAAGAAAACATGAAGGATGCTAAATCGCCGGTGACGGCGCTCGTGCCAAGCGGAACGTTTAGCGTTTTCGGATCCGCGTTCTCAGCGAAGCGCAGGATGCCGGTCTGCGTCCAGGGATGCTGACCGCCGATCGATGGCCCGGTCGTGCCGACCTTCGTACAGGCGGCCGCAACGACCACCAGCGCTAGTGCGGCGGCAAATCTAGCGCATCGTTTCAGGATCGATTCCCTCGCGCTCGCAAAAATCGCGATACGCTTTCGGCAAGATTTCGGACGGCTTGATCTCACTGCGCCCTCCCCAGAAGACATTGGTGTAACCGACGGCGATGCCCGCTGCGGCCAGATGCGCATCGATCGCGGCTTTATGTTCGAGCAGATTGCGCTTTTCGAGACCATGCGCGACGCCCATGATGTTGACGTCACGAAATTCTGGTCCGCCCTCACGCCAATA
>JAFARW010000155.1 GCA_019245275.1 Vulcanimicrobiota bacterium | reverse complement strand
CTACGGGCGTGGCTTTGCCGATCGCGCCGCCTTTTGCTCCAATGGAAGCTCGCTCGGAACGCGAGCTTCCGGCGCCCGGCGGCGTCCTATACGAACCGAAGTGGGACGGATTTCGTTGCATTGCATTCCGAGAAGGGAACGAACTTTTTCTCCAATCGAAGTCCGGACAACCCTTAGCCCGCTATTTCCCCGAAATCGCCGACGCACTGCAATCACTTTCTGCAACGGCGTTCGTTCTCGACGGCGAGCTCGTAGTGCCGGTTTCCGACCGGCTCGACTTCGATCAGCTCCTCCAGCGTATTCATCCGGCGGCCTCGCGCGTGAAGATGCTTGCGCAGACCTTTCCGGCCAGTTACCTCATTTTCGACCTTCTGGTTGACGAGCACGGTCGCGAGAACTGGAAGTTGCCCTTGCGGGAGCGGCGGGCAAAACTCGAATCGTTCGCCAGGCACTTTATCGGCGCCAACATACTTCGGCTTTCGCCGGCGACGCAAGAGCCATCGATTGTCGAACGATGGCTCAAGGTTGTCGGCGGCGCGCTCGACGGCATTATCGCGAAGGACCTCGATTCGCCTTATGCATCGGGGGAGCGAACGGCTGCGGTAAAAGTCAAGCGAATGCGCACGGCGGATTGCGTGATCGGCGGCTATCGCAAGTCGAAAGACGGCAAAGCGATCGGCTCACTCTTGCTCGGGCTTTACGAAGATGATGGAACGCTCGACTACGTCGGCTTCACGTCAGGCTTCAGCGCTTCGGAAAAAATGAGCCTACTAAAACAGCTGCAGGCCATCCGCGGCATATCCGCGTTTACCGGACGGTCGCCGGGCGGTCCGAGTCGTTGGAGCCACGGCATGGAAAGCGAGTGGTTTCCAGTCGAACCAAAGCTCGTGTTGGAAGTCGAGTTCGATCATGTTAGCGGCGGCCGCTTTCGGCACGGAACGCGCCCGCTTCGTTTTCGGCCTGATAAGGCGCCGCGTCAATGTACGATGGATCAGTTGCAACAACCGCGCGGTCAGTCGCCGTTTACGCTCGCCGTCGCCGACTAGGTTTCGCTTCGGGCACGAGTTTCGCGAGATCGAAACGGCCTTTATTCGCGAGGAGTGGCTGCCAAAGGTCACCGAGTTTGTCGATTCGCCGTTGCACATTGTCGATGCGAAAATCATCGATGTCGCAACCGGCTTCAATCTCATCCCAGGTTACTGGAGCTGAAACGGTCGCGCGCGGCGTCGGGCGAACCGAGTAGATGGACGCAAGCGTTCGACCCCAGGCGTTCTGATTGTAATCGACGAGAACGCGGCCGGGCGGGCGTTTTTCAACCCGGTATTCGGCAGTCGCTAAAGCCGGATAGTTCGTGGCGACTGTCTGCGCAAAGGCTTTCGCAAATGTCCAAACCGCCTTCTGCACCGGGCCACGTACGATCGGAACGTACACATGGACCCCTTTCGATCCCGACGTCTTTGCGTAGCACGGCATGCCGACGCCCTGCAAGCCATCGCGAACGATTAACGCGACGTCACGAACTGCCGAAAACGGAGCGCTGCCGGGATCCAAGTCGAAGTG
The DNA here is from genome assembly GCA_019245275.1 of Vulcanimicrobiota bacterium. GTDB lineage: Bacteria > Vulcanimicrobiota > Vulcanimicrobiia > Vulcanimicrobiales > Vulcanimicrobiaceae > JAFARW01. Next base: position 8,739 of record JAFARW010000155.1, on the reverse strand, counting down.
TAGGTAATCGGGCCGATCGACATCATCGCACCTGGCGTACCACTGATTGAGATCAATGCATCCGAGATTGATGACCCATAGCAGGGCTGCTAAATCATTGATCATCGGAAAGGCAATCACGTTGCCCGAGCCATGCGTGATGCTGCAGGTTTGCAGCCACTCCGGCTGCGGCTGAGGCGTTCGCTTCATGAAAAAGAAATCGCCGCTAATGCCGTGCGGATAGCGCTTCATGACCATCGCGCGATCCTTGATATGCGGCAGTAAGACGTCCGAAACGTCGGCGTAATATTGCAAGAGGTCGCCCTTGGTAACGCCGAGGGCGGGCCAGAAGATCTTCTTCAGATTCGTAAGGCGCACGGTGCGCGCGCCGACATTGACCGTAGCGTCCGCTTGATCGAGCGGCAAGGCCAGGCCCCGTTCGCGCGTCACGCGAACCGATTTCGCGTGCAGTGGGTGTACAACACTTCAACCGTCCTCTTTACGCTGCTCGTCGTTGCGCTCATGGTTGGTTTATCATGCGGCGCCCATGTGCTCGTTCGCCGGATCGCCCCGCACGAAGTCCTCAAACGCCACAACGATGTCGCGGGATTTGTCTCCTCCCTGGTTGGCGTCATCTATGCCGTTCTGCTGGCGTTCGTCGTCGTCGTCGTTTGGCAGAGATACGATAGTTCAACGAACGTCGCGCAGCAGGAAGCGAGCGCAGTCGGGGACCTCTACCACCTCGCCTACGGCTTCCCCCCGAAGTTACAGGCGCGTTTGCAGCATCATCTTGCTGACTACATCAACTTGATGGTCGGCGACGAGTGGCCGTTGATGCAGTATGGCCTCTCGAGCGATAAGACAGAGCATGCCGGCCATTTGATCTTACACGACGTTATGGATTTCAAGCCGACAACCGATGCGGAATCCGGCGTTCAATATTCGGCGATTCAGATGGTGGAAACGTTCTTCGACGCTCGAAGGCAACGGCTGAGCGAAAACACGAGGAGCGTGCCGACCTTGCTATGGGTTACACTCATCGTAGGCGCAGTCTTCACGATCGGGTTCACATTCTTCTTCGGGATGGAGAACGGCCGAATTCAGTTAACGATGACGGGGATCGTTGCAGCGATGATCGGCTTGATGTTCGTGCTGATCATCGAGCTTGATTTTCCGTTTCGCGGAGCCAGCCGCATCGGACCCAGTGATTGGATCGAGCTTCAGCATAACATGGGAACCGGGCTAACTGAGAATGTTTATCGCACGTGAAATGATGATTGCGATCGTGACGAGCGACACAAACGCCTGCGCTAGCATCAGCATCTTTGCAAGCCGGGTCAGCGGAAGGGTATCGGCGGCGCTGAGTGCGGTCGCGGTGCTGAACGCGAGAAAGAGGTAATCGCCGAACAGAGGCTTCCAAGTTGGTTCGATCGTGCGCAGTTCGGTCGTCATCTGCGGAAAGAAGAAATCCGGCCCAGGAAATGCGCACGCCGAGTCGGCATGTGCGCGCTGCTCCGGCCCACCCGCGTCGAGCTCCCAATACCACATCGCGAAGACCAAGATGTTCGTGAGCCAGATTTGAATGCCGCCCACCAGCAGATGCTGACCCGAAGCTGCCGCCATGTGCGGCGGCTTGTTGACGAGCCAGTTCACGAGCAACGCCAATGACGCAACGTTGAAGAGGTTGACGATCGCAATCAGGATGATCGACCAGAAGCGTTGACCCGCTGTTTCGTGGCGGCGCATCGGCGCGAAGACCGAGAGCGGCACGAGCAGAGCCAAAACCAGCAGCGGGAAGAGCCAAAGCGGCCCAAAGGTGACCTTGGGCGGCAGCGTGACGTAGAGAATCAGCGCTGCGATTACAGCGAGCGATGCGTGCCAGCGCGGTTCGTCATTTGCGACGGAACGGTCGGCCATATCGACCGTTGTTTCGCAGTCGTGCACGACGATGCATGCAACGGGAGGGCAGGTTGCTTGACCATCGGAAGTAGTCGTTCACGGAGCCACGCCTATGATAACCCTTCGCAGATTGACGGTATCTACAACCGTCGCGTTTGCTGTTGCTGCCGCTGTGCTCGGTTGCGCTGCACACGCGCGTAACGCCGATCAACCGACGCAGGCGCCGTTGCGCAGTGCGATAGCGCAATACGGCGAAATTTCGCCGACGATCTCGATCGCGGGTATCATCGCACCCTTGCAAAACGTCAGCATCTCGAGCTCCCTGCAAGAGCCGGCGGCGGCGGTCTATGTTCACGAAGGGCAATATGTCAGCGCAGGCGCGGTTCTTGCCGAACTTGACGTCTCCGACTTACGCGCAAACTACACCTCGGCCGAACGCAGTGCCGCCGAGGCGAATGCGAAGGTCACCCAAACAAACTACCAGGGGACGCTCGCCCTTTCGCAAGGCACGAGCGATCTCGCAAGTGCGAGATCTCAATTGCAGCAGGCGCGCGAGCATCTGGCACTTGACCAATCGACGCTCGTGCGCAACCAGGCGCTGCTCAAGAGTGGCTACGTTCCTCAACTGACCGTCGAGCAAATGCAAACGCAAGTCTTGACTGACGAGTCGGCTGTGCGATCGGCCGAAGCTGCGCTCAGGAATGCGGCGGTGAACGTTAAGGTCAACGGTACGCCCGAACAAGGTTTGCAGGCGAGCAATGTCACCGCGGCGCGCGCCGCCGCCGCTTCCGCACAAGCGCAAGCCCAGCAGCTGGAAGTGCAGATCGCAAAGGGAACGATCGTCTCCCCGATCGACGGCGTCGTGATCAATCGCAATTTGAATCCCGGAGAGTATCCGGGTTCGCGCCAGATCTTTACGATTCAGCAGACCGATACGGTTTATGCGATGCTCAACGCATCAAGCGACGAGGTCTTTCGGATTCAACCACACCGTCGAGCCGTAATCCATATCGGCAGCCTCGGCAACGTAACGACGACCGGAGTCGTGGAAGCGGTGCTCGGTCAGGCACAGCCCGGCTCAACGAACTTTGTCGTGAAAGTCCGCATCCCGAATCCACAGCGCCGATTGCAATCGGGGATGGTCGTTTCAGCGGATGTGCCGCTGCCGGCAGCATCCGGTTTGATCGTGCCGGTCACTGCCTTTACCGATGACTCGCACACGGCCGTGCGCACAGTCGGCAATGACGGCGCCATCCGCCAAGTCAGCGTGCGCAGCATCGCGGACGACGGACATCGCGCGGTCGTCAGCGGAATCAACGCCGGTACGCGCGTCTTAATCGGTGAGTAAGCTTACCGCTCTTTTCGTTCACCGTCCGACACTAGCCGTCGTTTTGATCGCGCTCGCGGTGATCGCCGCCGTCACGGCGTACCCGGGGCTCGTTCAGCAGCAATTCCCGAATGTAAATCTGCCGGTCATCCAAGTGTTCGCCAATCTTCCCGGCGCTTCGCCGGACGATATTCGCGATACGGTCGCGCGTCCGATCGAAAATCAGATCGCCGGCGCCCCGGATCTCGATCATATTCAAACGACGATTCAACAGGGCCGCGCCACAATTGCCGTTTTCTTTTCACTCGCATCCGACACGACGCAAGATCAAGTCGAGGTCCAGCGACGCGTGCAGTCGGCGCAATCCCAGTTGCCGACGAATCTGAAGACGCCGACGATCGCAACCTACGATCCGAGCCAAGGAACGGTCGTTGAGTTGACGGCTTCATCGAGCACGCTCGACCTCTACCAGCTCTCGAACCTTGTCGACAATTCGATCGTACTTCAGTTGGCACAACTATCGGGCGTCTCTCAGGTCCAAACGAGCGGCGACGTAACGCCCGCCATCGAGGTCGAAGTCGATCCGCTTCGGCTCGGCGCTTCAGGCGCCGCGATGACCGACGTGCTCAACGCGGTCGGAACAAACAACGTTCGGGCCCCCGGCGGTATCGCGACATCGCATGGCCGCGAAACGGTACTCGACGTGCGGGGCGACATCCAATCTCCGTCATCGGTCGGCAATCTCTCGCTCGGCAGCGCGCCGGCTTCGAACCAAAACCTCAACCCCTGGACGTTCGCGCCGCGCGCACTGCAGGTGCGCGACGTTGCGAATCTTTCGTACGGATACGAGACGCAGCGTGTCTTCGCGTACCGAAACGGCGTGCGCACGATCGTGCTCGACGTGCAGAAGATCAGCGCCGCGAGCGAGGTCAATGTTTCGAATGCCGTGCTGGCTGCCTTGCCCGATCTGCGGCGGCAGTATCCCGACATCGCGCTCGACGTCGTCAACGTCCAAGCGAACTACACGAAGGAGCAGATCGGCTCGGTTTGGCGCTCGCTGATCGAGGCGATCGCCTTGACGGCAATCGTGATGCTCTTCTTCTTGCGCTCTTGGCGCAACTCGATCGTTGTCTGCGTCGCCATTCCAACCTCGCTGTGCGTCACGATCGTTGCGATCCGTCTCTTTGGTTTCACGCTGGACACCGTTTCGCTCGCAGCGATGACACTCGTGATCGGCATCTTGGTCGATGACTCGACGGTCGTGCTTGAAAATATCGAGCGGCATCATCAACGCGGCGAAGACGCGCAGAATGCGGCGATCAACGGTCGCGGAGAGATCGCACTGGCGGCACTGACGCTGACGCTTGTGGATGTCGTCGTCTTCTTACCATTAGCGTTCTTGCCCGGAACGGTTGGCCGTTTTCTTAAAGAATTTGGCATTGTCGTAGCCGTCGCGACGTTGGCGTCGCTTGCCATATCGTTCACGATCACGCCGACGTTTGCCGGCCGCTGGGCGCTCTTCTCGCGGTGGCGCCCGTGGAGACCGGTCGAGGCGTTCACGGCGTGGTTCGACCGCCTTCGCCACTGGTATGTCACGCGCGCACTGCCCTGGGGACTGCGCAATCCAAAAATCGTCATCACGATCAGCGCCGTGAGCCTTATCATCGCCTTGACGCTCGTACCGCTCGGGCTCGTTGGGTTTGAATTCATCCCTGCGGTCGATCGCGGCGAAGTGACTTTGCAAGTTCGCTATCCCGTCGGCACGTCGATCGAAACGACACAACGCGGCATACTAGCGCTCGAGCACGAGATCGTTCAAATGCCGCAAGTCAACGCCGAAACCGCATTGGCCGGAAGTTATCAAGCCGAGTTCGGTGGTTTTGTCGCACAGGGTTTTATCGGACAGGTTCACGTCTACGTCAAGGTCGACAAGCATCAATCGAGCGAAGGTTGGATCGCAGACATCCTCCCGCGCGCGCGCAAGCTTTTGCCGAACACGCAGATCCTCGCGATTCCGGCGACCAGCACCACTGGCGGAACCCAGCAGCCGATCAACTACGTCATCAATGCGCCGGCCGGGACGCTCGACACCTATGGGCCAAAAATCTACGACGCTTTAGCGCGCACGCCCGGAGCCGAGAATCCATCGCTTTCATCGCTTCCGCCGATGCCGAACGTTGACGTTACCTTCGATCGAAACCGCGCCCGTGCCCTCGGCATCTCAGTCGGAACTGCGGCTAACGCAGTGCAAACCGCGTTTGGCGGCACGATCGCAACGCAATACACGACACCCTACGGCGCGCAGGACGTGCAGGTTATCTATCCGCTCCAGGATCGCTACTCGCTACGGTTGCTCGAACAGATTCCATTGCGTTCGAGCGGCGGCAGCATCGTGTACGCCGGCGACGTAGCGCGTTTTCATTCGCGGGCGGCCGACCCGTTGATCACGCGGATCAATCGCACGGACGTCGCATTCGTGAGCGCCAACGTCACCAGCGGCTACATTCAATCGAAGGTGGATGCGGCTTTTAAGCATCGTCTCGGCGATCTGAATCTGCCGCCCAGCGTCTTTCTATCTCCGGTGCCGAACGGCAGCCAAGCGAACCTGAACGACACGGTGCGAGGGATCGCATTTTCGCTCATCCTCTCGATCGTTCTCGTCTTCTTGCTAATGACGTCGCTTTACAACAGTTTTCGGCTGCCGTTCATCATCATGTTCTCGATTCCGGTCGCGACCTTCGGTGCCTTAGGCTCGCTTGCAATCACTCACCTCACGCTAAACCTCTTCTCGATGATCGGGACCTTATTGCTCGTCGGCCTCGTCACGAAGAACGGAATCCTGTTGGTTGATTACGCAAACCACTTACGAGATCTCGGACACAGTCGTCTCCAAGCAATCGCGGAAAGCGCGGCTACGCGCTTTCGTCCGATCATCATGACGACGTTTGCGATGGTAGCGGGTATGGCGCCGATTGCGCTTGCGATTGAGCCGGGCTCGGAGGTGCGTCAGGCGCTCGGCGTCGTCGTTATCGGCGGTTTGCTCAGCTCGCTCGCGCTGACGCTGGTGCTCGTGCCGGTCGTCTATCTCTTGCTGGCGCCCAAAGTGCACGAGCCGGAAACCGCGCCGGCGCCGGCGCAAGTCACGGCTTAGCCCATATCAGCGAATTTCAAGGTGCGCTTGAATACGCGCGCAAGCACGGCCTGCATGCGCTGCTTATTTTGCATAAGGGTGCCACTACGATTGAGGAGTATGGGGACGGCTGGAATGTCGATCGCGCACACGCACTGTACAGCGGCACGAAAAGTTTTTGGTCGATCGCAGCCGGTGCCGCAGCCGAAGATGGCTTGCTCTCGCTCGATGACCTCGTCTGCGCGACGATCCCCGAGTGGAACGAGGTCGGCAAGAACCGCGTGCGCGTTCGCGATCTGCTCGGCTTGACATCGGGGTTGCCGTTTGGCGGGCTTGGCGCAGGAGTGCCGGCATTTGAAGCGGCGATTGCCAAGCCACTCGCGCAGGTGCCGGGCACGACGTTCACCTACAGCGGCATTCCGCTTCAGGTTTTCGGCGCTCTGTTTTCTCGCAAACTCGCGTCGCGGGATTTGACGCCGCTGGCATATTTGAAACAGCGCATCTTCGATCCGATCGGGCTGCGCATCGGTTCGTGGCGCAAGCTGAAAGACAGCACTGAAACGTTGCCGACCGGCGCTTTTCTAACCGCGCGCGACTGGTCGAGGTTCGGCCAATTGCTGCTCCAGGGTGGAATGTGGGATGGTACGTGCGTTGTAGGCAAATCCACAATCGAGAACTGTTGGCAACCGGGCAAGGTCAACCAGCGATACGGATTGGGTTTCTGGCTCTACGAGCCGCGCGACAAGGAGCGATCTGTCGCGTACGCCTCGGGCGCCGGCGGGCAAGGTCTCTATATCATTCCTTCAAAGAACGCGGTGATCGTGCATTTTGGCCAAAGCAATAGCTACAATCATGAGCGATTCTTGCGCCGCATATTTGAAGACTTCAATAGGTGAGCGAACAAACGCCGCGCCAGCTCCACGTTCACGCAATACCCACGCGTGCTGAAAACTGGCGGACGATCATCGAGATTGCCGCTATTTTGGCGGCGGGAATCTGGGCGCTCTACACTTTTGTTTACGAGCAGCGCATCAAGCCACTCTCCGAGCGGCCATCCTTCGCTGTGCCGACCGATATTTCGCAAGGCCCCACGATCCACGGCATCGCGTTTCTCACGATTCACAAGCGGCTGGTAAACACCGGGAACGTGCCGATCGACATCGCTGCCGAATCGCTAAGCGTTTACGGTGAGACAGTCGCCACCGCCGTGCAAGGGCCGATCACTGAAAAAGGCTCATCGTATCATCGGACGCTGCGTTACGACGTGCCGAGGCACATTGAGAAAGTCTTATACTCCGCCGCTGGACTGCGCCAAGGCGCAATCGGCGGAAATCCTCACGCCAACTTCGTCGTGCCGCCACACAGTTCCAACTACGAAGATTATCTGATCGCCGTGCCCGTTAAGGAATTTCCCGTGGTTCGCATCCGACGCGAAGATTACGTGCGCAAATCGCCGGTCGAGCCAAAGGTTGACGTGCGAATCATACAAAGCTCGCTTGGAGGCTACGCGCTCGCCTCAAAGGATTTTATCGGCGAGTACGACTCGGACACGGAGTTCCCGATCAAGCAATAGATTGCGGTTCCGCCGCGTGGGCGATTGCGCTGCGTACGAGCTCGACGACATGGTCGTCGGCGACCGAATACCAAAGGTGCTTTCCGTCGCGGCGTCGCTTCACAAGCCCCTGCATACGCAGCAGCCGCAGGCGAGCGGAGATTGTCGAAAGCTCTTCGTCGAGCGCTTGAGCGAGATCGCCGACGCAGTATTCGTGCTCCAACAGCAGCGCGATAATTTTGAGGCGCCCCGGCTCGGACACCGCGGAAAAAAGTGTCGCCGCACGCTCGAGCTGCATCCGCGTAAACTTTTCGCGCTGTGCGGCGCGATCGGCGGCGCCGACTGCCTGATGCGGTACGTCGTCGCATTCGACGGCGACCTTTAAATCGTCCATTCTCAAAGTACGATTGGCGCGATTTTACGCCGGAGCCTTCCATACTTGATCGATTGATGAATTGTTCGGATGTGGATGCTTTCGAGCATGCCCGGAAGCGCGAGGATTAGACCCCTCTCACCGTTGCAACGGGATGGCATGACTCGCTTTCGTCTCTCCATACTAATATTCGCGGTCTTCGTGCTCTCAATGCCGACCGCGGCACTTGCAGCCGGGACGGTTTTCCTTTCAGGAACCGTCACTGCCGATGGCATAGCTGTTGCCGATGCGACAGTTCTTGCAAGCGGTAACAATGCAACGTTTCGAACGACGACGAACGCGCGAGGCGAGTTTTCTTTTCCGTCCCTATTAGCGGGCACGTATCTTCTCAACGCGAGCGGTCGCGGCGGTACTGCAAGCGCGAGCGTCGATCTCACCGGGAGCGGCGTAACAGTCAACCTACCCTTGCAGCCGAGAGA
>JAFARW010000108.1 GCA_019245275.1 Vulcanimicrobiota bacterium | reverse complement strand
GTCGACGCACGCCGGATCGACTCGCGTGCATGCGAGCAGCTCGTCGCGCGAAAAGCTGCTGTCAACGATGACGCGAGAGGCCCGTTCATAACGGCCCGCCGAGAACTCGCCAAAATAATACCGAGCATACGCGCGTGCGTGTCCCTGCGCGCGCAGCCAAGCGACATCGTGTACGGTAATGACGGTCGGCAAGCCCCGCACGATCGGCATCGTGCCCGAAGCGCAGTGCAAGAGGTCCGCGTGCGAGCGCGAGGCCGACAGCGGTAAGAGGACCTGATCCCAGAGCAGACGGCGATCGAAACGCCACGGGTCGAGCCGCGGCTCGCGCAACACGGCAACTTCAACATCCTTCGCTTGAAGGGCGCCGATCAGCCCCTGAACATACTCGCCGATTCCAGTCGCGCTGCCAACGGTCAGCTGCGCATCGATAGCGACCTTCATTGGAGGGAGCGGTCCAAGCGGCGCAACATCGTCGAGGCCGGGTTCAATGCGCGGCTGCGAGCCGCGTACTGCAGCGCGCTTTGACGATCGCCTTCGTGCAATGCGATAACGCCGAGTCCCGCGTACGCATCGGCCATCCTCGGATCGACTTCGACCGCTCGCTGGTAGTAATGGCGGGCATTATCGTACTCACCGATCACAAGCGCTCCTGTGCCCGCTTCGAGCCAATACTTGCCCGACCACGGCGCAAGAGAATACGCCTGCCGGTAGTCATCTAGTGCAACGCGCAGCCACTTTGCCTCAGGCGGTTGCCTGCGGTCGGCAAGCGCACGCGCGAGCACGCCGGAACGCCAAAAGCTTTCTGCGACCGCATCCGGATGCGTTCCGGCTTGCATGAGCCGAGCGCGCGTCAGATTCTCGAGTTGATAAGCCTGTATGAGCTCGCCGCTGCCCTGCAAGCGGTCGACTTCCCGCTCCAACTGCGTGATGTCGAGCGCCGCGACAAAGTCGGCCACCGCCGCGGCATGCTGACCGCTTGCAAGCTCGACCCTGCCCTCCAGCGCGCTCCGTGTTTGCGATGGCGGCAGCTTTAAAACGTGCTCGCGTGCCGCGGCAACATCGCCCTGATCGAGGGCCGCCCGAGCGAGCATCGCTTCAACGAACGGCGGAGCCCAAATGTGCTCGAGCGCGCGGTAGACGTTCACGCCGAACTGCAAGCTGAGATGCGCCGGCACTGAGAACGGCGCGCCGGAGCCTGCGAAGATCGCCCCCGATGCAAGCTGTAAGAGTGCAAAAGCGCTCAGAACGAGCGCCGCAACTACAGTGAGGACCCTCGCAAACCGCACTCAGAACTTAAGCGTGAAGTTTAAGTCCGCGCGGTTTTGCGTCAGGTTGTAGGTAGGAAGGAATGCATCGCGATAACGATACTGCTTCGCCGAGAAGACAATCGTGCTCGCGGTGCGCGGAATCGTGTAGGTCAGATTTCCGAGGTAAGAGTCTTTGCGCTCGTCGATACTCTGTCCAAACGACTGATACGAGCCCGTGTAGTATTCGGTGTTGTATTGCAGATTCAACGTTAGATCGCGCGAGATCGGCACCGCGGCGGCAGCATTCAGCGTTCGCTTTAAGACGTCTACGTAGTTCGGATCGAATTTCAACGGTGCAGCGCCGGCAACCGGCGAGTCGAGATTATCGACCGCCGGATCATAGGGCACGTAAGGCAGACCAGTGCCCGCCGGCCGATGCAACTGCGCGTACGAGCCGGCCAGGTTCAGCGAAACATGCCGCCCTAATGCGCGGACGTCGAACGTCGTTGCCGCTTGCAGCCGGTTCTCGAAAGAGCCGCTTTCGAACGCAGCCGCGCAGAGCGCGGGCAATACCGAACACGACTGGACGGAGGCGCCGCTGTGATCCAAGCCTTGGAGGTGCGCGAGCCCGAAGTTGCTCTGCACCGCGAGGCCGCCGATTCGCGCCGGAACAGTCAGATTGACACGCAGCTGCGGGACATTGGGCGGCGTTGCACTTTGCACGTTGAGCGCGTAGGGCTCAACACCGAGCGTCGGAACGGCGAACGAGGATGAAAAAGCATCGCTCGTACCGGGCAATGCAATCGACGGCGTGGGCGAGGCGATTTGCTCCGCGCCCAGCGCGTACGCTCGAACCAGTGCGACCGGCGTCGAATTCTTCAACAGGTTTGTTAATCCGGGCGGACTAGCAAGCGTCCGCGAATTTAGTGCGCCGCCTAGCGGCGCTGCATAAGCGAAAGCACTCAGGGCTTTCGGTGCGAATGCCGCGACGGCAAGAGCGCTTTGCGAATTGCCGGCGCTTTGCGCGACTGCATTGATAGAAGCCGCCGCGGTACGAATGCCGAACACCGCCGCTCCGACGAGGCTGTATTGCGGGGTGGGCATGATATCCGCGTTCGGCCGGAACGAAATTCCCGCAACCAAGCCGGGAATCGATTGATCGAGTCGCGCCCAACGGAGCGCCGATTGATCTAGAGTTGCCGTCAATACGCCGCGGCGAGTGCGCATCATCGGCTGCGGACGTTCGGCCGCGCCGGGAACAGCATCGAGAGTTGCAACGCGAGCACTGAGCAGACTCAGCTTATCGCTCAGCCCGGTGAGATTGCGTTGCGCCTTCTCAAGAGCGTTTTTCGATGCATCGCGAGACTCGAGTTCGTGCAACGCGCCCGCCGCGAAAATCGTCATATCAGCGCGCGAGAGCATCGCGGAAGGCGCTTCGTGCAGCGCGACCATCTCGCGTGGCTGGCTGTTGCGCGCACCAACCGTTCCAAACGCATTCGCACGCCGCACAGCGACTTGCGGGACGAAACTTTGCGGTTGCGTTGTGCCCAAACGCTCTTCGAGATGCGAAACGCGCACGCTCAGCGCGTCGAGCTCGTCTTTTAGAGCATCGATCAGCTGGCCGGTCCGATCGAGATCGGATCTCGTCGCCGCTTCGGCTTCCGCCTGTGCGAGCGTCCGCGAAACGACCGCAGCCATCTCTTTGCGCGTCGCCGGACGTTGGCCGCGGAAACTCCCGTCCGGATAACCCTCGATGATGCCGCGTGACGCCAAAGAAGCAATTGAACGGTAGGCCCAATCCGAGGGCGCGACGCCGGTCAAGGGAGCACAGTTAACGGCGGCCGGCAGGACGGCCAGAAGCACCGCCGCCGGCACGAAGCAAAGCGGGCGTTTCACCCTCATCACAATACGACAGTACCCTTACTTGGACCCCGGCTAGGGCTCGCCGTCAGTCGCCCCTGAACTGCGCGTCTGCTCCAAGAACCGGCGCGCGATCAGGACGGCCGCATAATCGTCAATCGGACGCGGAGGCAGAAGCAATCCAAGGGGAATCAGCCGCCGCCAGCCGCGAGGCGGGTGGTCGGCAAAGTAGAGCGCCCGGGCACGCCACGTTGTTTCGTGCTCGTCGATCAGATGAACCGGAAGGTCGATCGATGACAGCATCTGCGCGACGGCACTTGCGTGCGTCCCTCGGCCAAGCGCGATCGCCTGCACTTTGTAGTTCTCCAAGAGCTGCCGGACGCGGTCGATTAGATGTTCCAAGCGTTCGATGCCGACGACGAGCGGCGTGCTCGAGGTCTGTTCGACGACGGCGAAGCCGGCTTTCTGCGTACCGGGATCGATCCCGAGAATAGCGTCGCTCAAATGTTGCGATCCACTAGTGTGCCGTCCCTGTAAGTCTGTTACCGTTATCCGGCGGCGATTTTTTCATGCTTCGAGGCGCGATGAGTGAGCAACGCCTTGCGCGTTGTGACCGAAGAGCAACGAAGAAGCATGTGAAAAGCGTTGTCGGAGAACGGTGACATGATTTGCAGGGCGGCACACCTATACTTTGTTGAGCTGAACGACGATCGGAATGCCGCGCACGTGCGGGTAGACGTTGGCAGCCGCGCGCGCGGTTATGCGGTAATTGCCGCTGCCCTGAAGCTGCCGCTGCAGATTCGCAGGTCCGCCAACGATAATGACTCGCTGCGCGAAGTAAATCGGCATCAGGTTACGCACCGCGCTCTCCGTGACCAATTGCTCCAGCTGCACCAAGATGAACCGTACATCATTGTTCGGATTCGCCGGCACGACGAATGAAGCGATCGGCGCGCCGGCCGGAAAGATCAGCAAATCCCGCAAGAAACGGAAATCGAAATGGATCGGGTCGTTGCGAAAGAGATTCTCATCGGCGAGCGCGACGATAACGACCGGAGATTGCGAGAGCGCGGCCGTGAGCTCGAATGCGCCGGAGTAATCTTGCAGCTTCTTGTCGGCGTCGGGCGGGGAGACAAACTTCTTGAGTCCCCGCGGAACGTACTGTGCGTTCGCGAAAGCAGCCACGTGCCGATAGTAATCACTCAACCGCGAATATCTATCCGGGATCGGATCGTTCTGCGGCAGCAATGCGATGTCGGGATACATCTGGTCGCCGACGCCGACGACGACTTGCTCGTTGCGCACGTGCCGTTGCTGCTCGTCAGCCTGCGCTTGCAATTGCGTGATGCGCGCGTTGACGGCATTCAAATGGAAGAATGCCGTTTTGACTGTGTTCGAAGCGACCACCGCAACGACCGTCAGGAAAAGCGCGATCAGCATGCCGGTGCCGACAGCGATGATTGTCGACGTGTAGCGAGGACGAATTCCGAAAAGCGATAGCCGCCTCCGGCCGACCTGATGGCCGACGCGATCGCCGATGTACGCGATGACGCCCGCGATTACAACGATCAGAATTACGAGCAGCAAGCCACGTAGGAAGTCACCCATTACGCTGCCGCCACCTTAAGCAAGCGCCGAATTCCAAGATAGGTGAAGATCAAGTTCGGCACCCATGCGGCGATCGGTGCGAGAAGGAGCACCGCATCGCCGACATATGAGAAGAACGTCGCAACGATATAGTAGACAAAGACGATCGCAACCGCCATTCCGAATCCGAGGCTCGTACTGCCGCCGCCGCGCGTGGCGCGCAGGCCGAACGGCAAGGCGATTAGTGTGAAGACGAAGCAGGCAAATGGCCGCGCGAGCTTCTCCTGGTAGGCTTCGGTGTACTTACGCAGGTCCGCAAAACTCAGTTGCCCAGAGCGGATTAGGTCGAGAATCTGCGCGCGGCTCATCTGCTCCGGATCGCCATGCGTAATCCGTTTGACGATCTCTGTGGGCGTCTGTCCGATCTCGACCTCCGTCGTTGCGGCATGCTCGAGGTATGTCGTTCCGTTTGCGTCAAAGCGATACGTGGTCACGCCGTCGAGCAGCCACCGCTGCGCTTCGAACCGGGCTCGGTTCGCAAAGACGACCTGCGTCGGCTGATTCTGACGATTGTATTGAATCAACGTCACGTTCAAAAGGGCCTGTGAATGCGGCTCGTAGGCGGTCGCAACCGTCACTTGCTGTCCCCCGCCCGGCAGCGGCGCATGCACGGTCAGATCGCGACCGAAGGCGCTGGAGCTATTGATCACTTCGTTGACGAGATACGACTCCTGATCTTGAGCGAACGGCACGACTTCTTCCTGAAGAAAGAGCATGATGAAAGACATCACGAGCCCCGCAATGAGAAAGGGCGCGGCGATGCGCATCAACGCGATTCCGCCCGCCTTCATCGCGGTAATCTCGCTCTCTCCGGAAAGCCGTTGCATTGCCAGCAACGTGCCAAGCAACAGCGCCATCGGAATCACGAGTACGATCGTGCTCGGTAGCGACCACCAGAAGACTTTGATCGCAGCCCAAAGCGGCGCATGATCATTTGAGACGAGCTTGCCGATGTTCAAGATGTTAGCGGCGGCGAAGATCAGCGTGAATGCGGACAGCCCAAAAAGAAATGGCGCCGCGAGCTCCGCTAGCATGTACCGATCCAAGATCAGCAAGTGTAAGCGCAACGCCGGCCGCTGCGCGATGACTGCAGCGCGGCTCACAGACGGAACGCTTCGCCGAGATAGAACTTGCGAGCGATCGGACTATCGAGAACTTCCTGCGCCGTACCCGATACTTCGATCCGCCCTTCGTTGAGAATGTAAGCGCGATCGACAATCGCGAGCGTTTCGCGCACTTGGTGATCCGTTATCAAGATGCCGAGCCCGCGTTCCTTGAGCTGCCGGATCATCGCTTGAATGTCCGCAACGGCGATCGGATCGATACCCGTGAACGGCTCGTCGAGCAAGAGAAAAGCTGGATCCGTTGCAATCGCGCGCGCGATCTCAACGCGGCGGCGTTCGCCCCCTGAGAGGCTATCGCCACGCGAATCGATGAAGCGCAGCAGACCGAACTCTTCCAAAAGCGCAGGGAGCCGCCGTTCTTGCTCTTCCGGCGGTATGTTGTTCATCTCCCAGATCAGGCGAATATTGTCGCCGACGGAAAGCTTGCGGAAGATCGAATTTTCCTGCGAGAGATAGCCGATGCCGCGGCGCGCGCGCCAATGCATCGGCGCACCACTCAAGTCAACTTCCTCCGCTCCATTGCGCAGCAGCACACGTCCACCGTCGGGACGGATGAGGCCGACAACGATATAAAATGTCGTCGTCTTCCCCGCGCCATTTGGTCCGAGCAGCCCAACGATTTCGCCAACGGAAACGTCGGCGTTAACGTTGTCCACGACGGTGCGTTCGCCGTAACGTTTGGTCAGATTGCGCATCTCGATGCTGCGCGATGATTGCGTCATCATTCGACGTGCACGTGCGAAAGGCGCAGGTCGCTGCGAAAACTGCCGCCGGTCAGTGCCTCGCCCGACGGATTGACGACGTGTACGTTTCCGGTCCCGATCAATTGGCCCGTCCTACGCTCATACTGCAGTTGATCGCAGTCGAGAATGACCCCGTCCGAACTCTTCGCATGGACGCCGCCCTGCAGTGTGACTGTCTCGGCTGCTGTATCAATCGTCGCGAGCGGCGCAGCGCCGGTCAGCGAGGAGCCGTCCGGGCTGTAGAATTTCACTCGGGTCTGCCGGAAGACGCCTTTCGAGTTCGTCTGCGACTGCAGAGTCGAATCACTCGAGCGCGCAAACAGTTCGTAGACTCTGCGGTTGCCGATTTGTTGGACGATGCTGACAGGTTGCGACGCGCTGCCGCGGCTCTGAATGTGAAGCCTTGGAAATGCGCTGGCGGTCGGTGACGGCTGCGCGATCGGCGTGGCTTGATTGGTTTGCGCGGCATTCTGCGAAGCGCATGCGCTCAAGGTGAGCGCGTACAGAGCCGAGAGCGCAAGCGCGTTTTTCATGCTTCGGCCAATCCATATCGGGCGCATGACAGCGCAACTGCCATGAACGGCAACCATAAGCCGAAGATCACGACGCTGACGGTGTCGATCAGTCCCTGTACCCAGGTTCCAAGTAAGCCCGCGGCCACTGCCGATGCGAGCAGCGCGTTGGGCGCGCTCGCGGTCCGCAAACGACTGCGAAGGATCAGCACAAACTGCCACCACGCATAGAGCGCCGCGGCGACGCCGAGGATGCCGGTCTCTGCCGCGGTTGTCAAGAGGAAGCTATGCGCGTGGAACGCCGTGGACTCGCCATCGGGCAGGCGTACGAGCGGGTAGATCTTCGCAAACACAAATGGTCCTACGCCGGTAAACGGAAAACGTTGCACGATCCCAAGGCCCGCTTGCCAAATCGAAAGGCGGGTGTAGTTCTCAGACGGATTATGGTGCGAGTTGAAGACGAAGCCGATCGCGATGACCGCGACGACGACGATCGCCGCCGCAGTTCGCAAGCGGAAGCGCCGGAGTTGCGCAAAGACGAAGCCCGCGATCGCCGCTGCAAGACCGACCTCACCGGCTCGAGAGAACGTCAATAGAAACGCCGGCGTTCCACAAAGTAAACCAAACACGGCAAGCCAACGCAGCGTCCGGCTGCGTGCCGTGCGCGCGACGGCAAACGCGAGCAGCAGATAGATAATGAGATAACCGGCCAGCTCGCCCGGCAGAATGAATGTTCCGATTGCACGCCCGTGCCCAATCGCGTACTGCGATGACGGCGTTTGAGTGACCAGCATTAGCAGCGCAGCCAGCGATGCGAGAATTCCGGACAGCAAGAACGCGTGGTAGATCGCTGCCGCGAATCCGGGCCGCGCGTAGTAGCGCATGACCGACACGTGCCAGACTATTCCGAATCCAAAGATCGCTAGGAAGATCGCGCCCGCCGCCGGATCGAAGCCGAGCGCCGCGCTCAAAACTGCGGCGGCAAGCCACAGCAGCAGCGGTCCGAGCGTTGGAACCTCGTCGCCGGGTTCGGTCAGATTCAAGATGACACCGTAGATCGCGATCACCGCCATCAACACCAACAACGCGATCGCAAGCGGCGCGGGAATCAACGATACCCCGGGCACCGAAACGCTCGTCAAAGTAATGAATGGCGGGAAGAGCGGGATGATGAAAAACATCAGGCCCGCGACTCCGGGAAGCGCACGCATCAACATCGTGCCATCGCTTCGAGCCGCAACGCGATCGCGCGCGCCCCTCCGGCGGACCCCATGCGCTCGCGACCAATTGCCGCCATCTTCTGCCGTCGCTCGCCGTCGGCGATCAGATTTGCGAGTTGGTCCGCAGACGAATCTGCTGAACCGCGCAACAGAGTCAGCGCTCCGTTAAGTAAGCCGCGCTGTCGCTCTCGGTACCAAGATGTCGCCGAGGCGGCCGTTCGTTCGAAGGCTGCGATCGGGATTCCGCGCGCCGCCGCGGCTTCGTTGGCAGTACCGGCTTGGCCCAACACGACGACCGCATCTTTCAGCATCGCACCGAGCGAGCCGCTCCATGCCGTGATCAGCGGCCTTTCACGCAGGCGTAGCACGAAAGGCGTAGACGGCACATCCACGGGCGCCACATCCCAGCCGTCTTCGCGCAGCACCTGCGCAAAACGCTGCGGAACGAGGCCCGGTGCGATCGAAATCGCAGCTTCGATCGCCGGCATCTTCACTGCGAGTGCGCGAACGATCGCACATGCAAAGACTGCGTCCGCGTACGCGCTTGCGCGGCTGCCGGGAAAGATCGCGATCTGCTTACCGGCGAGGGCCGGAGCATCGTCGCCGGATGCCTCTTCGAAGAGGTCGACGATCACATTTCCCGGAGCGCTCGCTTCAATGCCGCGAGCTTGCAGGTCGCGAGCCGTCGGCTCATCGCGTACGAAGATCGCATCCGCTGACCGTAGCAGGCGAACCTCAAAGGGACCATAACGAGCGACATGGACACTTTTTGCGGTTCCCACAAAAGCCGTCCGCGACGCCGCAGCGCGCCGCGCCATCACGTACGCGAAGATGTCGCCCACCGCGACGGCCACTTCGTAATGCTGTTTCACGCTCCCCAAAAAACGCAGTTGAGCCAGCGAGTGCGAGAGCAATCCGCCGCGCAGATCGCGCATCAAGTTGCGGACGTTTCCCATCGCAACCAATCCTCCGCTCGGCAAGGTGCGAGCGGGCCCGACCGGGCGAAGGATACCGCCGGCGCGCAGGTGGTCTCCGACGAGCGAAAGGTGATCGATCTCAAATTGGCCCAGCCGATGGAGCTCATCGGCGATGCGACCTGCGATCGCTTGTTCGCCATGACCGTTCGTGACGAAAAGAAACCGTGGCATCACACACCGTGTTTCGGGCCGGCAATCAGCGGCGCTAGTTCGAAGTCCGAAACCCGCGCGCGCCCTCGATCATCGCGGTGCAATTCGGTGACTGATGCAAAGCGGCCGTATGGGCCGGCGTGCACGATCGGAACGCGCCCGACGACGCGCGGCTGCGCAAGCGTATCGTGGCTGTGTCCTCCCAACAGCAGATCGATGCGCTGCGCCGCGGCCGCGAGCTGTTGATCGCGCTGCAGACCCAGATGCGAAAGCACGACGAAGTACTCGTCGTCGCGCACGGCGCTCGCATGCCGCGCAATGACGGCCTCCGGATCCAAAAAGCGCCAGCCGAAGACGCGCTCCCAAAGACTGCCCGTCGGGTATTGCATAACGAGTAGCGCGGCAACGTAGACCGATCCATGTTCGTTCGAAAGGCGCAAGTGATCTGCGAAAGGCAGTTGGCGACCGCGCACGTCGGTGAGATTCGAACAAATGAGCGGGTGGCGCGCACGTTTGGCGCGCGCGTCCAGCGCACCGAACAGATAATGAAATTCGCGATTCCCGATCGCTTGCGCATCGCACCCGGCACGGATAAGCGCGCGCTGGATTGGCTCGTCGGAAAAGTAAACGGTTTGGCTACCGCGCAAGGAATCGCCGCAATCGAAGTACCAGCCGGGAGCGGCTTGCCGCCGTGCGATCAGCGGGTCCGCGAAATCGCGGTGGTCGTGAAGATCAGACGTGTGGTAGATCCGCATCAACCGCTCGCGACGAAGTCGGCGGTACGCTGCAGCGCATCGCTCGGGCCGATGTCTTTGCGCAACTCGCGAAGGGCAGTATATTGCGGAAGCGGATCGTTCAAGATCGAATCGATCGCTGCGACAAGCGCCTCCGGGTGCGCCGCTTCTTGCAAGAACTCCGGCACGATCTCCCGTTCGGCGATGAGATTGGGAAGCGCGAAATAGCGTCCGCGATAAGAACGGCGCGCGACCCGGAACGCAACGCCGCTCATACGGTAGAACGCAACCGCGGGCACCCCCAGCAGCGCGGCTTCGAGCACTGCGGTCCCCGATGCGATCCAAGCCGCGTCGGCATTCTCGAGCGCCGCTTTTGTGCCGCGTATGATCTCGATTGCATCGCTAGTTCGAATGGCGCGCCTCAAGAGCTCTTCTGCGCGATCGTCGGCCGCGACCGCGTACGCTTTAACGCTTGGACGTGAACGGCGCAGGCGCTTTAACGAATCCAAAAGCAGCGGAACATGTTGCTGCAGCTCGGCCGCGCGACTTCCGGGCAGCAGCGCCACCGTACCTCCATCGCTGGGCGGCGCCGGACGCAGCTCTCGCGTCTGGTACCGGCTCGCGAGCGGATGTCCGAAGAAATGCGCGTTGAGTCCGAGGCCAGTATAGAACTCAAATTGGTGACGAAACGCAGGCACCGGCGCCGTTGTTTGCGCAACGATGCGCGCCTGCTCGGGTTTATCGAACCACGCCCCCGGCGGAAAGTAATAGATGAGTGTTCCACCATAACCCCGCCGTCGCAACGCGGTCGCGAGCCTCAGGTTGAAGGCGCCGAAATCGATGAGCACGATCCGATCCGGCTGGTCGCGCATTAAGCGCGCGGTCGTACGCCACAACGCTAGGAACATCCCGGGAACTTTAGGGAGCACTGAGAACGGCGTTATGCTGCTCCACCCGCGGTTGCAAGCCCACAGCTCGAAGCCGAAGTCACGCATTCGCTGCGCACCGATTCCGCAAAACGCTGCAGCGCGGTCGCGCTTCGCGATCTCTTCGGCCAGAAGCGTTGCGCTCAATTCCCCGGATGCTTCGCCCGTTGAAAAGAAGTAGCGCATCAGCGCGCGCGGTTTACCGTATGCGGCAGCGGCCTACTTTAAAATGCCGCGATCGGAATCTGCTTCCAAAAAGGCGATCAGCTCACGGCCGGCCTGCGTTTCGACGCTGTTTTGCATCTCTTCGAGCGCTTCGGAAAACTTCAGTTTCGACCCGTAAAGCAACTTGTAGAAGCGTTTGATCTCGGTAATATCGTCGTTCGTGAAGCCGGCGCGTTTGAGCCCCGGACTGTTCAGACCGTACGCGCGCGCCGGGTTTCCCTCGCATAAGAAAAACGGCGGTACGTCGCGCGTTAAGCGCGTGTAGCCGCCGATGAACGCGTATTTTCCGATGCGCACGAATTGATGTACGCCGACGATACCGCCAAAGCCGGCGTAATCGCCGATTGTGACATGCCCCGCCAACTGCGCAAGGTTGCTCATCGTCACGCCGTTGCCAAGGCGGCAGTTGTGCGCGATGTGGACATAAGCCAACAGCAGGCAATCGTCGCCGATCGATGTCGTCTCGCCTTCGCCAGTGGCCCGCTGAACGCTCACGTACTCGCGAATCGTCGTGCGGCTTCCGACGGTTGTGTAGGCGCGTTCACCCTCATACTTGCGATCCTGCGACGTGCTGCCGATCGTGGCAAAAGGGTAGATGCGGCAATCCTCACCGATCGTCGTCCAGCCGTTGACGACGACGTGCGCCTGGAGAATCGAGCCGCGCCCGATCTCGACGTTTGCACCGACCAAGCAGTACGGCCCGATTTCAACGCTGCGGTCGACCTTTGCATTCGGGTGGATGATCGCTGTCGGATGAATCAAGCGTGAAAAACGGCCGATTCGTAGCCGACGGGGCGCACGTCGGTCACAATTGTGAACATCAACTCACCCGAGCACGCTAACTGCCCGTCGACCTTTGCTACCGCGCTGATCCAGCCGATTTTCTTGCGGACTTTCAACACCGTCGTTTCCATCATCAGGCAATCGCCCGGAATGACGGGCCGCCGGAATTTGAACTTGTCGATGCCGGCGAGATAGGGTGTCATGCGCGAGAACTCGCCCGGTTCCAACACGACTGCCCCGGCGAGTTGCGCGAGGGCCTCGATCATGTAGACACCGGGCAGGAGCGGATTACCGGGAAAGTGACCGCTGAAAACCGGCTCGTTGTTCGTCACGTTCTTGTAGCCAACAGCGCGCTTGCCGGGCTCAAGCTCGAGAATGCGATCGATCAAGAGAATCGGATACCGGTGCGGCAGCACTTGCATGATCTGCCGGATGTCGAGCTCTGCCACCGCGCTATCGTACTTTCACGGAAGGAAGCGCCGGCGCAATCAGCTTGCGCAGTTCGCGCGTCGCGATGCAATGCAGGCGATGCCCACTTTTGATCGCGATCACCTCGCATTGCGGATAAACCCCGATCAGCGAGAGATCGCCGAGCAGATCGAGAACCTTATGCCGCACGACTTCGTCGGGCCAACGCAGCGGCTTGAGCGGCCCGTCCGGCCCGAAGACAACGGCGTTCTCAAGCGTGCCACCCTGCGCGAGTCCGCGCTTACGCAACGCTTCGACTTCATGGAGATAGCCAAATGTGCGCGCCCCGGCAATCTCGTTGAGAAAGATCTCCGGCGTGATCTCCGCATCGAAGAATTGCGTGCCGATCGGCGGCGCGAAATCCGCCAAGAAACGCACGCGTAGCCGTGACGCCGGCAGTACGACGAGCACCCGGTCGTCTTCGCGGAAGAAATGTGGCGAAGTGATGACGAGCCGGTTGCGAATCTCATTCTGCGAGAGAACGCCGCTTTGCGCGATCTTCTCTGCGAACGCTTTTGCACTGCCGTCCATCACCGGGATCTCAGGGCCGCTGACGGTCACCGTTGCGTTGTCGACGCCCATCGCAAAGAGCGCGGCCATGAGATGCTCGACTGTCGATACCGTTGCGCCGTCGCGACCAAGCACGGTCGCGCGTGCCGTTTCAGTTACGAATTCCGCGCTTGCTTGAACGCGCGTACCCTCGGAAAGGACAAAGGTGATGCCGCTTCCCGGTGACGCAGGCACGATATCGACGGATGAGGGCGCGCCGGTGTGCACACCAACGCCTTCGAAATGCAACGCGTCACGTAGCGTCGCTTGATACTGTAAACTCTTCACGGCGGACTATTTGCGTTCGAGCGCGTCCACACGGGCGAACAGCTTAGGCAGTTTGCGAACCATGACCTCCCGCCGCAATTCCTCTTTATGCGCTCGCGCTGGAATACCGCTGACGAACGAATCATCGGGAATATCACCCCATACGACACTCGCTCCGCCGATCTTCACTCGCGAACCAACGGTCAAATGTCCAACGAAGCCGACTTGTCCGCCGACTTGCACGTGATCGCCGATGATCGTTGAACCGGCTAGCCCGCACTGACCCGCAAGCGCGCTATGTTCTCCGATTCGGCAATTGTGCCCGATCTGACAGAGGTTGTCGATCTTCGTCCCGCGACCGATGCGCGTGCTTCCGGTTTGAGCCCGATCGACGCACGTGTTTGCACCGATCTCAACATCATCTTCGAGCGTCACGTTTCCAACTTGCGGAATTCGCTCTAACCGGCCGTCCATAAATGCCCAGCCGAAGCCGGCGCTTCCGATGACGGCGCCGGCATGCAAGACGACACGATCGCCAAGTCGGCTTTCTTCCAAGACGGCGGCGCGCGGATATAACGTACACTCTTCGCCCAATTGCACGTCGGCAGAGACGATAGAGCCCGCAAGCAACGTACAGCGTGTGCCGACGACTGCTCTTTCGCCCACGTATACGAATGCTCCAATATAGACCTCGGCGCCGATTTGGGCGGACGACTCGATCGCGGCAGTTGGATGGCGAAAGTGACCGCGCGGCAAGGGACGCTCGAAGTCGTGCAGCAGTCTCGCCAGCGCCGGCCGGACGTCGCCGACGATCAGCAAAGGCTTTTGCGGACGACCCTGCGCCGCGGCTAGCCCTTCATCGGTTAAGACGGCCGCCGCATCTGATTCAAGCGACCGCTTCAAGTAGGTTGCGTCCGTCGCGAAGGTGAGCGAATCGCGCTGCGCATCATCAACCGCGGCAACTCGCCGGATCGTAATCGAGTCGTCGCCGACGACGCGGCCCTCGACAATCGCAGCCAAATCGGCCAGCGTTCTTCGCATCGGGGTCTTAAGGGTGTGGCGAGGGCGACGTTTCCGTGATTTTTAAAATCTGCTCGACGTCGGAGGTGATGTCCGTACCGCCGTAGCCCACGTACTGGCGCGTGACGACGAGCTGAAAGTTTTTCACCTTCGCAACTTGGATCGCGGCGTTGCGCACTTCCTGGGTTAGTTCGCTTTGTATTTGGCCGTATCGTTGTTGCAAAGCAGCCCGTTCACGCGTTTTTTCATCGTCCGATGTCCGCGAACGGTCGATCGTCTGCATGTCGACGCTCAACTGATTGTTGTAGTTTTGAAACTTCGGCCAATACTGCGCCAGGCGCTGGGTATCGACGATTGCAACCGGGCTTTGTTTGTGTCCGCACGCGACCAGCATGGTTGAGATAACGATGACGCCGGTTAATGAGACTGTCATCCCGAGCCTATTCATGCATACTCTCGATTGCCTTTATCGCGTCGTCGGTCATATCGATTCCGCCTGACGGAACGACGATGTTGATAAAAACGACCTTGAGGCCACGCTGCGATGCGACGATCTGCATTTGCCGCTGAATCTGCGCAACGATCTGATTATAAAGTTGATCGCGTTGCCGGTGAAGCGCGTCGAGTTGCTTCCCCAAGGCACCTTGCGAGCCGACGTCGACGCCGTGAAGCGCTGCGAAGCGGGTATCGAGCTCGCTGCGCGCTCGGTTGAAATCATCGATCGTTTTCGCGACATCGGCGCGGAAACGGCTCTTGTAATCGCGATCGATTTGCTCGATCTTTGCACGGGTTGCGGGAGAGAGGCCACCGGCGCCGGCAGCCGGTCCGACATTTTGAAGTTGCGTTGAGATCTGCGAGCTAACCGCGTTGCCCCGCGAGCGGAGTTTAGCCGCCGTTTGCGCATGGATCGCGCCGGCTTGTGCGCTAATCTGAGACGCCGTCTGCCGCTGCAGTTGCGCCTGGTAGGCCGCGAGTTCCGATGTATCGCGCGCGCGCATCCCGGCGACGGCTTGCGCTTCTTTGCGATCGAGCGCAGCCAGTTGCGATTTGACCTGCGCGCGTGTTGCATCGTCGAGGGCCAGGTTGTTCAACTTCGTGCGCAGAGCAAGTCGCTGCGTCGAATCCGCGTTGGCCGCATCGAGCGAGGCTTGCGACTCGCGGGCCGTCAGCTCGTCAGCCTTGCGCCGATATTCGCGCTCGGCTTGCGTCGCGAGTTGACGCGAGAGAGCATCGGTCGCGCTGCGATCTTGCGCGACGACCGCCTGCTGGTATTGAGCAAAGTCGCGACTAGCTTGCTGCGCGGCGGCGGCTCCCTGTTGTGCCGCGGCTTGCTGCATCGCTTGCGCCGGTGGCTGCCCCGGTTTCTCTCCGCTCGCAGCGATCGCAGCCGTAATCGCCTGCTGTTCGCGCTGCGCGTAATCGCGTTGCTTCTGCTGTAGCAGGGTATTCGTTCGTTCGCGTGCCGCGGTGAGCTCCCGATTGAGCTCCGCCGTCTCAGCGGTGACCTCTGCCCCAGTGCGCGGGACGCTTGGGCTAAGCGTTCGCAGGTTCAAGGCATCGATGCTCGCGTCGATCTGCGCAAGCTGGGGATAGAGCGGATGCTTTTTGATGACGTCGTCCAGGCGAACGTAACCGATGCCACGCACCTGCGGTGAATTCACGTCGGGCTGTCGACTGCACGCGCCGAGGGCGATCGTGCCGACGATCAACGCGACTGAGACTGCGCCGCGCGCCCTACTTGAGTGCATTTTGGACATCCGCGGTGATGTCCGTGCCGCCGTAAATGAGGTCGCTGCGATCGATCACCAGGATCAAATTCTTCTTACCGGCGACATCCGCGATCGCCGTCTTCGTCTTATCGACGAGCGGTTTGAGCAGCTCATCTTGCTTGCCGCTAACTGCCGCCTGGTAGTCTTTCAGAATCTGCTGCCGATCGGCCGGCGTCTTCGCTTTAGCGAGCTTCTGTTGCGCGAGGACTTTCTGATCGTCGGCAAACTTGTTGAATTGATCGCTCGCGGATTTGAAGTTCGGCAGAGAATCGATCTGCGACTGATCGACAAAACCGATCTCCGAGGGTGGTGGCGTGCTGACGGGCGGCGCGACACCGCCGGGACTCTCTAAGAGATCCGTAACACTCTTCGTGATATCTTGACCGCCGTAGATCACGATTCGGCGGTCGACGACGACGGAGAGATTTCGGCTCGAGCTGACCGACGCAATTGCGGTTTGCGCGCGCACGAAAAGCGGAGACAACACCGCGCGCTGCCGCTGCGCCATCTTCTGCTGAAATTCGACGATGATCTTCTGCTGATCGCCTTGCGACCGCGCACCACGCATCCGCGCTTGAAATTGACGGTCCAGCGTCGCTTTGTAGTTCGCGAGCTCGCGGTTGGCAGCGACGAAGCGCGGCAAACTTCCGATCGCGGCTTGATCGAGGAAGCCGATATCGCTGAGATCGGCCGCAAGGGCGAGCGGAGCGCAAACAAATGCGACGACGACCAACAAGGCGGCCAGCCCGCGCGGTGGCCATACCTTCAAGCTAAGGAACCCCCTACTCCTAAAAACTCTGCCCGATGCCAAAACTCGTGTGCGTGCCGTTCACTCCGTGCGCGATGTCGACACGGATCGTGCGCAGGTTCAGCTGCGGCAAATCGAATCGGATGCCGACACCGAAGTCGCCGCGGTAGGACCAATTTCCGGGAAAGCCCACGATGCGATTTGTGAAAGGATCGAGCAGCGGCTGCGCGCCGCGAATTCGGTAACCGCCTTCATCGACAAAGGCAGCCAAGACGAGTTTACCGCCCGCCAAGATCGGCTTACGCGCCTCGATTTGGCCCAAGACCGTATCGGTCCCGTAGAAGATCGAGTTGTAGCCGCGCAGCTGCTGATCTGAGAACGTGAAGAGCGAGTTCGGCGGCAACGCTCCCGTCGAGAAGCCGAGCTGTCCGTGAACTCCGATCGTGATTCCGTTTCGGAACGGGAAGAACCGCGTGCCATCGAGAGTTGATTTGCTGTAGCGAAAATCGGACCCGATCCCCGGCGCGCTGATCTCCGTCCCAAACGAGCTCGTACCGCCGCGATGCGGGTTGAAGACATCATCGCGCGTGTCGGTTGCCAATCCGAGCGTGACAAAATTTAGTTTGTACGGGATTCCCGTATTAATGTTCGCGATCGAAGGCGCGGTGATGCCGAAACTGCCGTTATTCTGGTTACCAAACGGATTCGGAGTCGGCCCGACAAGAATGTTCGGATTCCCCGACTGGAAGAAGTACGGCACGGGAACCGTTGTGCTGGTCGACACGCGTTGCACGGCGACTCCGAAGCTCGCGCGGGCATAGTCGGTCAATCGGCGACCGAGCGTCACGTTGGCGCCCGCCGACTTCGCAACGCTCGTCGCGCTGATCCCGCCGACCGGCTGTTGTCCAAGCGTCGGAAAGAGCGTCACCGGAATCGGAATGACGCCGCCTCCTGGCGCCGGCGTTGCAAACGGATTCGTCGCGATGGAGTAGACCGGATAGAAGTTCGTCTGGCCGTTCGTAAAGAGCGTAACGCCGAGACTGTATTTCTGCGACTGCGGTGTTTTGCCAAGGTATGGAATCGTAAGCGATGCGGATCCAACGTACGTGTTTGAGCCACGCTCCAATTGGATCGATGCGCCGTTGCCGGTACCGTTTAAATTGCTGTTGGAAAACGAAAGCGTTCCATAGAGGCCCTGCCCGTTCAAGCCGCCGGTGTAGCCGGCACCGATCGTCGCCGTGCCGGTGCGCTGTTCGGTCACATTCCAATCGATCGTGACGACCGCCGGATTCTTCGGATCGGGCCCGGGCTTGACTTGCGGATCGACCTTTGAAAAGAACTGCGTCGCCTGCAGTCGTTCGTAGTCGCGCCGAAGCCCGCTGTTCGTGATGTACATTCCGGGCCGCAGCCGCAGCTCGCGCCGGATCACTTCATCCTTCGTTCGCGTATTGCCGGTGATCTGCACGGCACCGACCTTTGCCGCGTGGATGTCGTAGCGAACGTTCGCCGTGCCCGCCTTCAAATCGATCGACGATGGATCGATACCGCCTTCAAAATCACCTAGGATCAGATCGTACTTGTCGTAGAGCTTTTTGACGGCTTCAATGTCTTTGTCACGCGCGTCGTCTGAGTACGTCGTGCCTTGCTTCACTGTAAGCACCGGCAGAATGAGCGTTGGGGGAAGCAGCGGATCGCCGGCGATCAAGACCTGATTGACGGTCAACCCCTCTTGAATGACGAGGGTCAATGCGCCGGTGCGCGGATCGATGTTGAGATCCCTGACGTGCGTCGGAACCTGTCCGCCGTAGCCGATGCGATCGTAGTACGAGTTGATCTTCAAGACGTCCTGATGGAACGTATTCGAGTTCAGGACTTGGCCGACGGACGTATCCATCAGCGCGGTCAGCGAATCGGATGGGACGTGCGCGTTTCCGGTAAAGGTGATCCGTGTTATCACCGGATTCTCGATCACACGATACGTGATGGCGATGCCGCCGGGCCGCTGACGGATAAGCGGCGGCGCCGCTTGAGCGAAGAAGCCAAGCGCGAAGATGTTGCGCAGGTCGGCCTGCACGACGCGCGGATCGTAGCGCTCGCCCGGGCGGGCCTGCACGACCGCGAGGATTCGATCCGTCGGGACGTGCACGTTGCCGGAAACGTCGACCGAGACGATTATCGGCGCCGGCGCAGCGGCGGCCGGCGGCAGCAGGAGCGCCACGATCAGGCTGACTGCCAGCAAACACCCGGCACACCGGACAAGCGCTCGGGGCGCACGCCAGAGGCTGTAGATCATCGCGGTCCTTCCTTGAACAACTTCGCGGATTTACTCAGCATTTTAACGCGCGATGGCCACGCGTTGTTTCGGTCCGGTCGCAGGTTCGCGCCCCTGGGAACGCACCCTCTTAAAATCCGGCGGCTCGGCCGCTTACCAGAAGAGCCGCGTTACGGTAAGTGTGAATCCGCTCGATCCGCCCAGCGGCTGACCCGCGGTGACCCGCGGGTTGGACGTAATCAGCGTCGCGCTGCTGCTGAAAAACCCGACCGGCTGCGACTGCGCGAAGAACGCGAGTTGAGCCGCCGTCACGGCGTTAGGTTCGTACTCGAAGCCGTACGTTTGGCGCGATGGATAGCCGAACGTCGTCGCATAAACCGCGTAGAGTTTTTCGGAAATGGGTTTCCGGAAATTCAGCCCGACCGCGCCGGAAAAATCGAGCGTCACGTTGACATCGGAAAGCCCGAGGCCCGAGCCGAGCACATTTTCAACCGGCGCGAAGAGACTACGCGCAAATTGCGCGTTCAGGATATTGAACGCTTCCTGTCCGACTGTGATTTGCCCATTCGTTCGCAGCACGGCGCCCGGCGGCAAAGGTTGCGCATTCCCGGGCGCAGGCGCACCCGCAAGTTGGCCCTCCGGGACTGGGTTTCCGAATTCGTCGAATTGGATGCCCGTCACCGCACCGAGCGGCGTCAACATTCCGATGATCTGATCGCGTGAGTATCCCGGCGGATTTGAGTTAAACGCAAGTTGCGGATTCGTCGCCGGCCCGGTGACCGTGATCGTGATGTCGGCGGAACCGGAAGGGTTACGCGCTGCATTCGGATCGGGGTTGAGCACGTGCGTCGTACCGACTGCATAGAGCTCCGGAACGATACCATTATGCGGATCGAAGACGACGTTGCCTTCGCGGATTTTGAAGGCGTGGTCAACGAACGTCAGCGTGCCGCCGGTCGAATCAAAGCGTCCGGCGAGCGTCGGCTGCTCGAGCGTTCCACCCAAGATCGCATTTCCGTGTGCGCCGATGTCGATTCCGAAGCCAAGCGCGTTTGCGCGCACGGCGACGTTCTTGGCCGCCGTCACGCTGAAGTTATCGAATGCAAGGTTGAATGGCAGGCCGCCACCGCTATTGTCGCCGCCGCCATTGTCACCGCCACCCCCGCCGCCGCGAATCAGCGTTGCAAACGGGATCACGGCGTCGCTGACCGTTGCC
>JAFARW010000092.1 GCA_019245275.1 Vulcanimicrobiota bacterium | reverse complement strand
ATTGGCGGGATGCTCCTTGGCAAGTTCCCTGCCCATCGCAACGCGTGCCGTATAAATCGTCTTGTCATTGAGTACAGAGTCCGGACGCGCAAAGTAGATGTACTCGAACATGCAGAGTCCAGACGTCGCATCGACGTCGACCGTGCGGCTCTCAACCCCGCTCTTAGTAATGCGAACGACTTCGCCGCGCTCGAGCTCACGAATGTACTTCGCGCCGACTGTTGCGAGCGCGCACGATTCCGACGCGAGCACAAAGGCGCCGTCGCCGAGTTCTCCCAAGCACAGCGGCCGGACGCCCCACGGATCTCGGAAGCCGTAAAGCTCGTCGCGCGTACACAAGACCACGGAGTACGCGCCGCGCGCGCGCCGCATCACGCTGCAGATCCGGTCGAGCATCGTGCCCTCGCCCTCGACGATCAGCTTGGCCAGCACTTCTGAATCGGAAGTCGCCTGCAAAATCGTCGTTGGTGCGAGCGTCTCACGAAGCTCGTCCGTGTTTGTCAGGTTGCCGTTGTGCGCAAATGCAAAGTCGCCGATCTCGCTGCTTTCGAGCAGCGGCTGCGCGTTGACAACGATCGAAGAACCGCTCGTTGAGTAGCGGGTGTGGCCAACGGAAATGTAACCGCTGAGATTGGAGAGGATGTCCTCATCGAAGATCGCGGAGAGCAGCCCCATCTCGCGGTGCGAGCGGATCGTACCACCGTCGGAAACGGCGATACCTGCGGACTCTTGACCGCGGTGCTGCAGCGCGTACAGACCGAAGAACGCAAGGCGCGCTGCATCATGCCCGGGAGCAAAAACCCCGGTGATGCCGCACATTTCTTAGCCGCCGCTCTCGGTTCGCACTACATCCATTGTAACACCCCGCGTCCTCAAAACGGCTGCAGAGCCGCTAACCAAGCCGGGCAATGTCCGTACGGTAGCTCAACGATGAGCCGGCGCGATCGAACCGTGATGCGAGGCTGTGGACGCTCTCATATGCGCGTATCCGCGCATCGGGCAGCGTTTCGCCCAGCGCCGTGACGGTGATCACGCGGCCGCCGCCTGCGTCGACGACACCATTCCCTAGCGTCGAGCCGCCCCAAAATGCCTGCGCTCCCGGACCCAATGACACATCCACGGGTAAGCCCTTCAGCGGCGTGCTGCGTGTCGGATACTCTTGCGTTGCCAACACGACACCGACGCATGCGTGCTCTGCGAATGACGTCAGACTTGCATCCATCGCGCCGTCCGCAACGCTCTTGAGGTAGCCCGCGAAGTCGCCGCTGACGCGCGGCATCAAAACCTGCGTTTCCGGGTCGCCGAAACGCGCGTTGAATTCGATGACCGCCGGACCGCTTCGCGTCCACATCAAGCCGCAGTAGAGCACTCCGATATAGCGCTCGTCTTCCGCGAGCAAGCCGCGCAGCACCGGCGCCAAAATCTGCTCGCGAACCTGATCGATCAAATCTTCGGGAAACCCATGCGGCGGAGAATAGGCGCCCATGCCGCCGGTGTTTGGACCGGTATCGCCGTCGCCGGCACGCTTGTAGTCGCAAGCGGATGCGAACGGCAGCATCGCACGCCCATCGCAGATCGCAAAGACGCTGACCTCACGACCTTCGAGGCGCTCCTCCAGCAGTAAGTCGCTGCCGCCGCCCGGAACGCGATTGTTTTCATACCAATCCGTGACGGTCGAACGAGCTGCCGCAACCTCCGGCGCGACGACGACGCCTTTGCCCGCCGCTAAACCGTCTGCTTTGATAACGCATGCGCCGCGCCACTCTTCGAGCGCGCTCAGCGCTGCATCGAGCGAATGTACGACGACGGCGCGCGCTGTCGGCACGCCATGCCGCTCCATGAAGCGCTTCGCAAATATCTTGCTCGATTCGAGGCGCCCGCAGGCGCGATCCGGCCCAAACGTTGCAATCCCACTCTCGCGTAAGTGGTCGGCGACTCCGGCGGCGATTGCAGTTTCCGGACCGATGACGACGAGGTCGATCTTCTCCGAACGCGCGCGTTGCGCGATCGCTTTTCCGTCGGTTGCCGCAATTTCCCAATTCACGCCGCGCGCTGCTGTGCCGGCATTACCCGGCGTCGCAAAGATCGCGTCGCACGACGGCGATGCAGCCAGCCGCCAAGATAGCGCATCTTCGCGCGCGCCGTTTCCGATAACTAAGATCCGCATTTAACTGTCTAGCGGGAACGCAGCCTAAGCGGTCATTTGCGCAAGCAATGCTTGCGTCGCACTTAATAACGCGTCGGAATCTGCATCGGGATTCTGAACGAAGGCCATTACCCTTGATTGCCCTCTCACGACGCCGGGCGCAAGACGAGCCCAGACCTCATTTTCATTGATCGTATCTCTGAAATCGCGACGTTTAGGGCCCTGCGCCAAGAAATTTGAGATTCTCTCTTCCACCGCGGCAGCGGTCTTAGCCGGCATCCGTATAGGCGCTGTTACGATCACGATCAGCGTTTTGCCGGCCGGCACGGCCTCTTCGAGCGCATTTTGCAATCGTTCAATGAATCGCAGCGCGACCTGATCGAACCGTAAGCCGCGCTTCGCCAGCCGAAGCCGCTCCAAAAGCCGCTGATTGATCACTCCCATTCGACCGTCGACGGAGGCTTCGAGGTGATGTCGTAAGCGACGCGGTTGACGCCCGGCACTTCGTTGACGATGCGACTGCTGATCCGTTCGAGCAGCGATTGCGGTAGCCGGGCCCAATCCGCGGTCATACCGTCTTCACTCGTGATCGCGCGCACCGCGACGAGATTAGCGTACGTGCGTCCATCTCCCATCACGCCGACGCTCAAGAGCGGCGTCAGCACGGCGAAATACTGCCACGGTTTTGGATGGAGCGGCTCGCCTTCAATTTCGTCCCGCACGATCGCGTCGGCTTCACGCAAGGTCGTCAAGCGTTCTTCGGAGACCGCACCCAAAACGCGCACCGCCAGCCCGGGCCCTGGAAACGGCTGCCGTTCGACAATTTGCGGCGGCAAGCCCAAGACGCGCCCAACCGCGCGTACTTCATCTTTAAAGAGCGAACGCAGCGGCTCGACAAGCTCGAGCAACATCCCTTCGGGCAAGCCACCCACGTTGTGATGCGACTTAATCTTGTGGCCGGCTTTTGATTGCGGCGTCTTCGATTCAATCACGTCCGGATAAAGTGTGCCCTGGACGAGGAATTTGACATCCGGGATCTTCGCTGCTTGCTCTTCGAAAATCGTGATAAACTCGTGGCCGATTCGAATGCGCTTCTCTTCCGGGTCGATGACGCCGGCCAGCCGTTCAAGAAATCGCTCGCGCGCATCGACGGCGATGACGTTCAGATGCATGACATCTTTGAAGGCCTCGACGACGCTGCGCGCCTCGTTCTTGCGTAGCAGGCCGTTGTCCACAAAGATGCACGACAGCTGCTCGCCAACCGCACGCGAAACAAGCGTCGCGGCTACGGCTGAATCGACCCCGCCGGACAGCGCACAGATGACTTTCGCACCGCCAACTTGCGCGCGAATGTCAGCGATCGCTCGGTCGACGAACGACTCCATCCGCCACTGGTCGCCGATCTGCGCGATGCGGTGCAGGAAGTTATCGAGGATCTGCTTTCCATATTGGGTCTGCACGACTTCCGGATGAAACTGCGTGCCATAGATGCGACGCGCGTCGTCGCCGATCGCGGCGATGTTGCAGCGGTCCGTTGAGGCGATAGCTGTAAAGCCCGGCGGCGGCTCGAGCACGGAATCCCCGTGTGACATCCAAACGCGCGAGCGCGCGGAAACGCCGGCAAAGAGCGGGCTCTCCGGCCGCTCCACTCTCAACTCCGCCGGCCCGTACTCACGACGTTCGAGTTTAACGAGCGGCGCCTTCAAATCGCGCGCAAGCAACTGCATTCCGTAACAAATGCCGAGCACCGGAACCCCGCTTGAAAGCAACGCGGGATCCATCTCAGGCGCATCCGGCACGAGCACGCTTTCCGGACCGCCGGTCAAAATAATCGCCGCAGGCGATCGTGCCGCAAGCGCCTCCCACGGCGTGTCGTGCGGAACGATCTCGCAGTAGACGTGCGCCTCGCGCGTGCGCCGCGCGATCAGCTGACTGTATTGCGCACCGAAGTCGAGGATGAAAACCGTTGCCGGAACGTCCGTTGATTTCACGTCACGATGTCCGTCAACCGGCCGGAGTCACGCGCAAACACGACCTCCATTGCAATCCGTTCGCCGACCGAAACGTCCCGCCCCCAGCGATATGCCGAGTAGGGCGTAAAGCGCGTGCCCGGCGATCCCGGAATGCGAAGCGAAACATCGTAACAGACGAACTCCTTCGGCGGACCGGCGACGATGACGCATTGCAGTGCGAATGGACCGATGATGCCCGGCGAATGAGCTTCGCGCGCCGCCGCGATGAAGCGCTCGCCCATCGCGAATGCCTGCTCGAGCATCGACTCGGTCAGCGTCGCCGAGATGTGACCCGCCTCTTCCATCCGCACCGCAACGTCTGCCACATCTTGCAGCGCAGCCGGTGGAACGGAACGCAGTCCGTCGAGATTCGTTTGGCGCCGCGTATCCGTGCCGCAAAGTTCGAGCTCGTTAAGCGTCGGGGAATAAAAGAAATTGAGATTGACCGAGGGCCCAAGTGCATATTCTTCGATACGCGCCGCTTCGAGCGCCGCATCGGTAAGCATGCCTTCCTTGATCAAGCGCTGCGAAACGTCGCGATATTGTTGTGGCGACGAAGCGAGAAAGAACGCGCGCTCAAATGAAACCTGAGCGTGCGCCGCTTTAACCATGACCAGCCGGTCGATTTCATCCGATCGTTTGAACTGAATCGGATGCCGGATCTGAGCGCGCCGAAGTAGCGCATACTGGTTTTCGGGCTCGTCGCGCTCCTCCGCGCGCAGCAGCCTGCGATTCCCGAAGATCGGCACGCGCATGCCCGCTTCGATCTGATCGTAACTGTAACGCTGATGAAGGTAGACCTCAAACGAACGATTCGGAACGAAAATCGCTTGTTCGGACAGTAACCGTTCTTGGATCGAATCCTCGAGCAGATCGCTGAAATTCGCTAACTCGATCGTCTGGTCTACGCAGCCTCGCCGCGGATCGTCGCGAGTCGCAAAATACTGGGCGTACGTTTTTTCGCGGCCTTTCGCGGTGACGATCAGATTGCGCAGTCCGCAGGCCCGCGCGCCGGCGGCGATCTCCAGAGCGGAGTGGCTGCCAATCGAAGCCAGGGTCAGCCGGGCGGGATCATATTGCGCAATCGCCACCTACGAAGAGAGCAGCTCGCGCGCTTGCTGCGTGTCTTGATATTCCACGGTCAAAATCGAACGTATGCGGCCGGCACTGCTGTGCGCTTCCGTAGTCGGTATACGCTGGAGCGCCTTGTACGTCGCCAGCAGTAGCGCCGGTAACTCGTGGTCGCGCGGATAGACTTTGTGCAGATCGTCGACGGATTCAGCTAAGAGGACGCCGGCGGGCGATTCGTGCGCTCCCCAACCGGCATCGAGGTACGCATTCAGACGATGCAGCTCGTTGCGCATGCCGAGAATCGACATGCCGGTGCGCCCGAAGTACTCATCGGCCGGGGCCGTTATCGTCATATACTTCTCGTGGCTAATGACGTTGACGCTGCCGACGAGATGGAGTGGATTGATCGCCTTGAGGCGTGCAAGCAATCGCCGTGCGTTGAATTGATCGTTGAGCGTGTAAGGATCGACGCCGGCGGCCGCATTACGCGCGGCGTTCAGGAAATCGGGACCCCAGGTCGTGGGCAACTGATCGATCGGAAATGTGGATTTTGCGGCGCGCTCGAGCGCCGAACTGCGCCACGATGCTTCGTGTGTCAGCAAGTATGCCCGCCAATCTGCTTCGACTTGTTGGATCAGCGCATCGGGATCGTGGGCATATGTCTGGAGATTCGCGGTCGCATCTTGATCGGCGAGGCGCGCCATCGTCTGAGGCTGATCTTCCGCATCCGTGCGCTTCAAAAGTTCCGTCGCCTTCTGCACTTCGTCGGTCGAACCGTGTTGTTGCACATAAAGCGACGCCTCACGCACATACCAAATGGCGGCATCGTGATTTGTCAGCGGATTGTAATGCATCCTCGAGCCGACGTCCACCGTCAGTTGCACGACTTCGGCATAGTTCGGATCGTCCGGCGCCTGCAGCGAATATGCGCGACCGGCGTTGAGAATCGCCGACAGGTAGGCCAGTTGATCGAAGAAAGCCCAACCGTGCGCCGCGCCCTTATCAAACGAGGCTTTCATGTCGTTGTACAACGTTTGCGGGTCTGCGACGAGCGCCGCCGACGCGCGCAGCGGAACCAAGAGAGCTGCCGCCAATGCGGCAATCGTAAGGGCTTTAGAGAACGCTCGAGTCATCAAGCACATAACGCAGTGAGTTTGACAAAAGTGCATTCTTGAGCTCACGCGCGATGCGCCGCCCGGTCGACATCGGTTCACTGTAGTTGAGATACGAGTACGGCGATCCGTCGATAAAGAGATTCGTGCCGGCAACGATGCGCGCCGAAATCTCCATGACGTAAAACTGCGTGTCCGGCGTGATGATCGTCTCGATGCAAAATGCGCCGAAGAGTCCTTTCGGCGGGCAGATCTCCTTGCTGACGCGCACGACCTCTTCGCCCATGCGATAGGCCTCCGCCAACATCGACTCACGCAATGAGAGCGGCGCATTACCGACGACAACGTAGGAAGGTTGCAAATCGAGGCCTTCCTGCGCGGCAGCCGGGATACGCCCCAGCGAATCGACGTTCGTTTCGTAACGCCGATCCATCGACATGATCTCGAGCCGCCCCGTCAGCGGCGAATAGAAATAATGGATATAGAGCGGCACTCCGATGATGTACTCTTGGATGATGTAGTTGCGGCGCGCTACGAGGCCGGCGCGCTCTTCGAAGTCGTGCGCATCGCGCAAAAACATGTATCCCTTGCCGCCGTGCGCGCCGTACAGCTTAACGATAACGGGGCGATCGATCTCGCTTCCGCTGCGGAACTGCCGGGGCAAGTTGAGTCCCGCGGCTGAAAGCCACTGGCGTTGCAGCTCGCGGCTGGCTTCCCAATCGAGAATCGCCTTGTTGCCAAAGTACGGAATCGTCATCCGCTTGTGATCTTCAAGCGAGAGGTAGGCGACGAACGATCCGTGCGGCACGATGATGATCTTGCGGTTGCCGAGCAGTCCGACGTGCTCGGGAAAATCCTCGTACCGCGGGATGCCGATCACTTCATCGACAAAGTTGAATGAGCGGTAGAGACGCTCGGTCTGACGGTTCGCAATCGCGAGCGTGCGGAAGCCTTCGTCATGGGCGCCTTTAAGGATCTGCAGCGCCGAATGCGAGCCGAGCGTCGCAATCGTGTAGAATTCGTGGCTCTTTGCTTCAAAGAGCGGTTCGACTTTTTCCGCCAGCATCATTAGAAGATCGCCCTCTCGATCGCGGGATTGCACAAGATCACGTCCGCAGCCGTCTTCACCAGCGTTCGATTCGCCGGCGAACCGTTTTCAGTGAAGAGGCGCCACCCACGCATTCGTTTTGCCGAACGCACGCCTGAAATCATCTTACCACCCAGCTGTGCCCGCAAGCTGGGGTCTTGGCCAAGCTCTTCGATCCACACCTCTCCCTCGCGCGGATGACTTTGTGCAAGCTCGACGATCTGGTGCTTGTTCGGATTGAAGAGGAGCTCGTTTGCTTGCACCGCTTCGAGCAGACCGTTCGCTTCGTCTGCTTCAAAAAGCCAGACGTCCGCGCGCTCAATTTGCGCTACTGCTACGCGCAGACGTTGCAGCGTCGTGAGCGCCGTGAAGGCTTCATTATCTGGGATCTTCAGCGAGATCGCAAGACAACGTGTACGGCTCATTGCAGAGCCCTCGCAAAACTTTCAAACAGCAGCGAGCCGCCCGATGGGGCGATCGCTCTCGCTTTGTCGCCGAATGACTCGCGGCCGATTTGTGAAGCGGGATGGTTGAACGTCCACGCATCGCGCTCGGGATGCGGCATGATCGCGAGGACGTTGCCCTCTCGATTCGTCAGCCCAGCAATGCCGAGCGCCGAGCCGTTCGGATTGGCGCTTTGCTCGGCGACGCCGTCCGCGCGCGCGTAGACGAACGCGACATGGTCGCCGGTCTTGATTTCGGCCAAATGCTCGTCGGACGCGGCGAGGCGACCCTCCCCGTGCGCGGCCCATGCCGGGATCAACGCGTCGGGGCCAAGCGCTGCGGTAATGGCACAACGGCTGGGCGCAATCGCAAGTTTCAAGTAAACGTGGCGGCAGACGAATTTGCCGACCGGCGCGTTTTTCGTGAACGCGGCCGTTGGGCGGCGAATCGGACCCGTTCCCGGTACGAG
>JAFARW010000179.1 GCA_019245275.1 Vulcanimicrobiota bacterium | reverse complement strand
TCTTTTCCGTGAAATCCTTCGGGTGCGGCGAGATGAACGTCAGCCGCTCGAGTTGCGGAATGTCGGCAACCGCGCGAACCAGCGTTCCGAAGTCCGCCCCACTCGGGTCGCGATACGAATTGACCGTTTGGCCGACGAGCATGACCTCTTTTGCTCCACCGCGCACCTTCTCACGAACGTCGCTAAGGATATCGGCGATCGGCCGGTGATCGAATCGGCCGCGCACGTGCGGCACGATACAAAACGTGCAGTAGTACGAGCATCCGCGCTGCACGGTCACAAAGGCTCGCAAGTGGCTAAATTCGTTGGTGACGCAATCCGCCGCGCCGCCGAGCGGTTGCAGCAGCGCCTGAGCTTCGGTGGCTTCCGTATCTTCAAAATCCGGTCGCCACGTCGCCAGCGCGTCGCCAAGCGAACCGAGTTCGCTCGTCCCGAAGACGGCGTCCACATGCGGAACCGCGCGCTGCATTCTTAAGCGGTCTTGCTCCGCGAGACATCCCGTTACGACGAGTTTCAAGTCGGGGTTCGAGTGCTTGAGAATCCCCAAGTGCGCCATGCGTCCATAGGCGCGGCGCTCCGCGGTCTCGCGAACGGTGCACGTGTTTAGGACGACCACGTTTGCATCGTGCGGCTGCGCAGCGATCGTGTAGCCCGCAGATACCGCGCGCCGCGCAATATATTGCGAGTCGGCTTCATTCATCTGGCAGCCGAACGTTTCGATGTAGACACTCGCCATGGAAGCGGTCCAACGTTCGCCGCCAGGCACGGCTTTCCGCTCGCCGAATTGCTCAAACCGACAACACAAACATGAGAGAAGTGCATGACGTTCAGGCGCCGGCCGCAGCGTTACGTCCGCCAACTGTCGCCATCGTCGGACGGCCGAACGTCGGTAAGAGCGCGCTTTTTAACCGCCTGATCGGACGCCGGCTTGCGATCGTTGAAGATACGCCCGGGGTAACGCGCGATCGAATCTATGCGCTCGCGGAGTGGCGCGACCGCGTATTCAGCGTCGTTGATACGGCGGGACTCGCGGATGAGGAAACTCAATCCGCGGACACCGCATTAGCGACGCAGCGGCAGGCGCAAGCCGCGGCTACTTCAGCGGATGCGATCGTCATGGTCGTCGACGCCGCTTCCGGGCTTCATCCACTCGATCAAGATGTGGCGCAGATCGTGCGCAAGACACGGCGCAGCGCGATTCTCGTCGCCAACAAGTGCGAATCTCCCAAAGTTGCCGATGCCGTTCCAGGAGAATTCGCGCGCCTCGGCTTCGGCACGCCGATCTGCGTTTCTGCGATCCATGGTGAGGGAACTGGAGATTTGCTCGACGCGATCGTCGCGCAGTTGCCGCCAAGCGTATCGGTTCCGCAATCGGAGGATGAGCTGGCGCTGGCGCTCGTCGGACAACCGAATGTCGGGAAGAGTTCGCTCTTGAATGCTCTTCTCGGCGAGGAACGCTCGATCGTCTCGGAGGCACCCGGAACCACACGCGACGTCGTCGATGAGATCTTCTCGTATCAGGATCGCCGCATTCGACTGATCGACACCGCCGGAGTACGCAAAAAAATGCATGCACACGGCGCGATCAATTACTACGCGGCATTGCGATCGCTGCAAGCGATCGCACGCTGCGACATTGCGATCCTGCTCATCGATGCGATGCGCGGACCGCTGGCCCAGGATCGGCGCTTGGCCGGAATGATTCTGGAAGAGCGAAAAGGCATGCTCGTTGTTGCCAACAAGTGGGACCTGGCGCGCGAACAGGGCGAGTACAGCCAAGCCGAGCTGATCGAGGCAATCCATGACCAGCTTCCCTTTGCGCGGTTCGTACCCGTCACGTTCCTCTCGGCGCTAACAAAGCGCCGCCTCGGCAGCCTGATGCCGCTCGTTATGCGCGTCGCGAATAATTTAGAGCGGCGCGTTCCGACGCCGCGCTTGAATGAGATCATCCGCGATGCGACCTTAGCGCACCCGATTTCCGGGCCGGGAGGAAAGACGCTGAAGATCTTCTATAGCGCCCAACCGGCAGTCCATCCGCCGCTTTTTGTCTTCGTCTGCAACGATCCGAATTTGGTGCGGCCGCCTTACGAACGCTTCATCGAAAATACGATCCGCCGAAACTACGACTTTGAGGGCGTGCCTTTGACGTTTGAATTCCGCCGCCGCAGCAGCGCCGAAGCGAGCGTCGCATGATCGCAGCGTTGCTAGCGATCGTTGCGATCGCCGCCGGCTTCTTCTTTGGGTCGATTCCGTTCGGCTATCTCGTCGGGCGCTTCTTGTTCGGCATCGACATTCGGACTTACGGCAGCGGAAATATCGGCGCTGCGAACGCATTGCGCACCTTGGGCAAGACCGGCGCCGGTCTCGTGCTCCTCTGCGACTTGCTCAAAGGACTACTGCCGGTACTGGTCGTGCGGCTGCTCCACGCGCATCCGGGCGTGGCCGCCGCAGTCGCTGCGGCCGCTGTATCCGGCCACTGTTTCTCACCGTGGCTGCTCGGGCGCGGCGGCAAGGGCGTTGCAACGTCGCTGGGCGCGATCATCGCGCTCTCGTGGGCAGCCGGCGCAATTTGCGTTGCCGGATGGTTTGCAGGCGCGGTCTTGACGGCATTCTCTTCGGTCGGATCGATCCTCGCAAATGTGATGGCGCCTTTTGCACTTTGGTTCTTGACACACGAACCCGCCTACGCCGCATACGGAGTCTTTGCAGCTGCGCTCGTGCTCTACACGCATCGCGACAACATCGCACGCATTCGTGCCGGCACCGAAAATAAGGTCGGATTTCTTCGTCCGTGGCAGCGAACGAGGGCAACGAAATCGGCGATGCGTATTGAACGCGGGCTATGATTTCATCGAACGATCTCCGCGGGGGCGTCACGATCGTCATCGACGGCCAACTCTGGACCGTGGTTGAGTTCTTGCATGTCAAGCCGGGAAAGGGTTCGGCTTTCGTTCGTACGCGAATCAAGAACGTAAAGTCCGGCGCGACCGTCGAGCGAACGTTTCGCGCCGGCGAGAAGCTCGAGCGCGCGACGGTCGACAACCGCCAGATGCAGATGCTCTACAACGATGCGGACGGGTATCACTTCATGGATCAGGAGACGTTTGAGAACATCACGCTCCAGCGGGATTTGATCGGCGAGCGAGCCGACTTCTTAAAAGACGGCATGATCGTCGACGTTCAGCTGCACGACGGCGTGCCGATCGGCGCCGACCTGCCCGCACATGTCGAGCTGCGCATCGTTAAAACGGATCCCGGATTTCGCGGCGATACCGCAACCGGAACGACCAAACCGGCCACGCTCGAAACGGGCGCGGTGATACAAGTCCCGCTCTTCGTCAACCCGGATGACGTCGTGCGCATCGACACGCGCGACCGCCGCTATATTGGAAGAGTCGGCTGAAACGCAGCACGCGTCGTGCTCTAGCAGCTGCGGCTCTGGCGGGCTGCGCCAGCGTCATCGGCTTAGCGTTCTATCTGGCTCCGGTCCAAAATGCGACCTTTCTCAACCGCATCGCCGACTATACGAGCTTGAACGATGCGGTCGCCTTCGCGAACGATAAAGGAATCTTCGCGCAGCTTCACGTTCCGGCTGTGGACTTTGAAGCTCCCAATGACGCGCTGGTTCTGATCAAGATCGACGAAGAGTCGATCGGCAACACCGCGGCCGGTTTAACTGCGTTTCCCTTTCCCCGCAGCGTGTACGGGCGATTGCTGTCCAACCTTCACAAAGCCGGTGCGAAAGTCGCCGCGTTCGATATCGACTTTCCGGAGCCGTCGGCCGATCCGTCGCAAGATGCCGCCTTCGCTGCCGGCATGCGCCAAATGCCGACGGTCTTGCCCTACACGATCAGCACGACATCCCAGGGAATCCTCGGACGCGAATCGCTCGATCCGCGCTTATCTCCGCTTGCGGTACGCCAGGGTTTCACCACCGTCGA
The DNA here is from genome assembly GCA_019245275.1 of Vulcanimicrobiota bacterium. Lineage (GTDB taxonomy): Bacteria > Vulcanimicrobiota > Vulcanimicrobiia > Vulcanimicrobiales > Vulcanimicrobiaceae > JAFARW01. Next base: position 3,773 of record JAFARW010000179.1, on the reverse strand, counting down.
CAACCCCGGTGGCATCCTCTTAGGTCAGCCGCTCGAGATCGCGGCCGGCACGCAGCGGCTGCAATCATTTGCGGCGGCTACTGCTGAAGCATTTACCGGGCAGACGGTTTCGCGAATCGATACACAGCATGCGCGATTTGGAAACCGCACCATACCGCTCGACGATCGCGGCGTACTTCTGTTACTGCCGTTCACCGAGCAGGCTCGGCAAGACATCACGATTCGCCGCGGCGCCGAGACGACGACGATCCCCTTCGCGCAGACCGTCTCATTTGCCGACGCCTACCGGATGAGCGTTTCGGACCTCAAGACGCTCGCGGGCGGCAAAGCGGTTGTCATCGGTTCGACCGCGCAAGCGCTTGGAGACTTCGTGTTGACCCCGTTCGGGCGTATTCCGGGCGTCTACGCCAATTTGCGTTTGATCGATCAACTTCTGAGCGGCAAACTCGTTACGATCGTGCCGCGCGCCTTGAACATCGCGCTGATCTTGCTTCTTCCGTTCTTGCTTGCATTCTTGGTGACGCAATTCAATGCGACGCGCGGCATCTTGCTCTGTTTGATCGCGGTGGTCTTGTACGGAGTCTTTGCGATCGTTTTTTACGCCACCAAACTCGTGTGGGTCGATATGCTGCACGTTGCAATGGCGATGCTGCTGGCAACACTCTTCATTGCGATCTACCGGACAATTGCCGAGGGCACCGAGCGCCGGATGATTCGCAACCTCTTCGGCGCGCACGTCAGTCCGGCCGTCGTTGACGATCTCCTGCGCAGCGACGATCCCCGGCACGCTTTGGCGCTCGAAGGCAAGCGCGTCAAGGCCACGATCTTCTATTCGGATATTCGCGGCTTCACCGCCATCTCAGAGCACCTGGCTCCTGACGAAATCTACACACAGCTCAACGAATACTTTGAAGAGATGTGCGCGATCATCTTCAAGTACGGCGGCTACGTAGACAAATTTATCGGCGACTGCGTAATGTCGGTCTTCTCCGCTCCGAATCAACAGCCCGACGATGCGCGCCGCGCGGTACGTGCAGCGGTTGAACAGCAGACGCGGATCAAAGAGATCGGCGACCGCTGGGCGTCGCGCGGTCAGCCGGTTTTCACCGTCGGCATGGGACTGAACACGGGCGAGGTCATCATGGGGAACCTCGGCTCGAGCAACCGCCTGAACTACACGGTCATTGGAGACAGCGTCAACACGGCGTCACGACTTTACAATGTGGCGCTCGGCGGTCAAATCATCATCAGCGAATCGACGTACGACGAGGTGAAGGACACGGTCGAAGCCGTTGAGCTCGAGCCGGTCAGTGTCAAAGGAAAGTCGCTTCCGCTTCGGATCTTCAACGTGACGCGAATGCGCGATGGCGCCGTCGATCGTTGATGCGCTCGGGCTGCTGTTCGGCGGCGCCGTCGCAAGCGTCCTCGGATCGATCGTCGGCTTGGGAGGCGGCTTTATCGCCGTGCCATTATTGCGGTTGTTCTTCAGCTTCGCGCCCGCTGCCGCCGCGGCGACGTCGCTTGTGCTCGTCTTTGCGAACACGGCGAGCGCCAGCATCACGTTCGTTCGCCAAGGGCGCGTTGCTCTCGACCTCGTTCTGCCGATAGCGGTCTCGGCGATTCCCGGAAGCATCGGCGGCGCGCTTCTGGCGACGCATGTGACCGGCCCAATCTTCGACTATCTCTATGCGGCGCTACTGATTGTCATCGCGATCGATGTAATCCGCCGCGCAAGACGCCAACAACAAGTCGATTCCCTAGCCGAGCCGGCGCCCGAACGCCCGAACTTCATCGCATGGCTCGGGGCCGGTCTGCTCATCGGATTCGTCTCCAGTCTGTTTGGAATCGGCGGCGGCGTCGTGGCAGTGCCGCTGCTGCTCTACTTCACAAAACGGCCGCTACTGATCTGCACCGCGACATCGACGGCAATCATCGCATTGACGGCGCCCGTTGGCATCATCGTGTACGGCCTCTCACACGATATCGAGTGGCTTCCGGCAATAACGATGGGCGTGGGCGGTCTCGGTGGCGGACTCGTCGGTGCGCGGCTCGCATCGCGCATATCGTCCATGCAGCTATCGGTGATCTTAGCGGCGGCGATGGTTGTCGCGGCCGCCGCGATGGCGTTGCGCCACGGCTAGTTCCGGCTCCAGCACACGGATCTCAACGACCTCGTAAACGGTTAGCGGAAAGCGCGGATCGTATCGTTTCGGGCTGCAACGTCCGCAACTGACAGGCCTGCGCGGCACGCGCTTGCGAAGCAGCTCCGCCGCGCATCTCTCGCACCGCAGAATAAAACGCCGTGAGCTTTCATTTGCCGGCGCGGCGTTGCCCAAGTCGTGGTAGATCGACGTCAGACCGCATTCTCGCATCTTCTTTTTGAATGCCGGCGTATGGCCGGCGTCTTCACCGCGTGCGTACAGCCAGGCGTGAATCATCTCATGCAAGAGCGTTTCGCGCAGCGCCTCGGGGTGCGCCGCAAAATGTTTCGGTGAGAGCTCGATCAGGACCGGCTTGCGGCCATAGACGGTGCGTCCCACCGAGTTTGAAAAGCGCGCGTTATAGCGAATGCGACACGCCGGAATCTCACCATTGAAATAGAGATTGTTCAATTGCGCGAAGAGAAATTGCAGCGTCGATTCGTCGGGAAGCACGGATGGTTTTTTCCGCGCGCGTCCAAGCGAATCTTGTGCGCCCCTCGCCGGCCGGTGGATTACCGGCACGCGTCTATCTTCCGATCGTCGCCATTTTCGCGATCGTTTTCCTCGCCGCGATCGGGTATCTGCTGCGCGTCGCGTTCGGTTCGACCGGCTCGGCGCTTGGCCCATCGGCGAGCACCGCGCAAACCTCGCGAAAGATTGCTCAACCGCAGAATATCGAGGTGGGTGGCGGCCCACCGCCCGCCGTCGCAATACAGCTTAGCGAGCTGCGCGCCCAGATCGCAGCGCATCCCCGTGATGACGTCGCGCTCGTCGAGCTGGGCGATCTCTATTTGACGGTCGGTAAATTCACGCAGGCAATTCCACTGTATCAGCGGGCGCTACGCGTCAACCCGAACAACCCTGCTGCGAAATCCGGACTCGAACAAGCCCGCACTGAAAGTGCCGATCAACCGAAATGAAGTTGTACATTTCTGCCGACATGGAAGGCACCGCCGCCGTCTGCAGCTGGGAGCAGTGCGACCCCGATAACCTCACGGAATATCCGTATTACCGCCGTCTGATGTCCCTCGAGGTGCGAGCGGCAATTGACGGTGCGCGGCAAGCCGGCGTGACCGATGTGCTCGTCAACGATTCTCATTCGTCCATGCGCAATATCCTGTGGAACGAACTGCCGCACGACGTGCGGATGGTCTACGGCAATCGAAAGCCGTTCTCGATGACGCAGGGCCTCACTCCGGAGTTTGGCGCCGCGTTCTTTACCGGCTACCATGCACCGGCCGGCGAACGCGACGGAACGCTCGAGCACACCTATACTCCGAGCACCATCTACAACGTGCGCGTCAATGGAATGCGCTGCAGCGAAGCGACGCTCAATGCGGCGCTTGCCGGCGCGTATGGCGTGCCGGTCGTCCTGATCACCGGAGACCAAGTCGCAGTCAATTCCGTAAAGTCGCAGATGCCTTGGGTCACCGGCGTCGTCGTCAAGGAATCGATCGGGAAATTTGCCACCGATTCGATGTCACCGGAAGCTGCGCGAGCTGCGATCCGTAAAGGCGCCGCAGATGCGATCGGCCGCCTAAAAGATGCGCGCCCGTTCACCTTCGAGCCGCC